>CAZKDU010000173.1:0-4930 GCA_964551485.1 uncultured Burkholderiaceae bacterium | reverse complement strand
CTCCATCGGCTCCAACGACCTGACCCAGCTCACCCTGGGCCTGGACCGCGATTCCGGCCTGGAGCTGCTGGCCGCCGACTTCGATGAGCGCGACCCGGCCGTGAAGGCGCTGCTGGCGCGGGCCATCAACGCCTGTCTGGCCCAAGGCAAGTACGTCGGCATCTGCGGCCAGGGCCCGAGCGACCACCCGGACTTCGCCGGTTGGCTGGCCGACGCTGGCATCTCCTCGATCTCGCTCAACCCCGACACGGTGGCCGAGACCTGGCAGTTGCTGGCCGACCGGCGCACCGCGGCCTAAGGCCGCAATCCCCACAGGTCTGCCTGACATGGTTCCCGGCCCCGTGACCCCGAGCATGCCCGCGCCGCGCCACACCGCGCTGCGCCTGGGGCTGCTCGCGGTCTGGGGGCTGGCCTCGTTCGGCGTGATGTACTGGGCGCGCGACCTGCAGTCCAGCGTCTTGGGCTGGCCGTTCAGCTTCTGGTTCGGTGCCCAGGGGGCGGTGCTGGTGTTCATTGCCATCGTGGCGGTGTACGCGTTCGCGGCCAACCGCGCCGATGCACGCGCCGCGGCCGATGCCGCCCAGCCTCCAAGGCCATGAGCGGCCTGGCCGACGCCCACACCGACTACGCCGCCTACAAGCAGCGGCTGCACCGACTCTTCCTGACCTACACCGTCTGCCTGCTGGGTTTTCTGGGGCTCATGGCCCTGGCCGAGCAGGCCGGGCTGTCGCGCGGCTGGATCGGGGCGGTGTTCCTGTTCGCCTCCATCATCCTGTACACCGCCATCGGCGTGTACTGCCGCACCACCAACGCCAACGAGTACTACGTGGCGGGGCGCCGCATCCCGGCCATCTACAACGGCATGGCCACCGCGGCCGACTGGATGAGCGCGGCCTCCTTCATCAGCCTGGCCGGTGGCCTTTACCTGCAGGGCTTTTCCGGCACCTCCACCCAACCCGGTGGCCTGGCCTACGTGCTGGGCTGGACGGGTGGTTTCTGCCTGGTGGGCCTGCTGGTGGCTCCCTACCTGCGTGGCCTGGGCCTGTTCACCGTGCCAGACTACTTTGGCCTGCGTTACGGTGGCCGCTGGCCGCGCCTGCTGGCGGCCTTCGCCGCGGCGCTGTGCTCGTTCATCTACGTGGTGGCGCAGATCTACGGCATCGGCCTGATCGCCTCGCGCCTGACCGGCGTGCGCTTCGAGATCGGCATCCTGCTGGGCCTGAGCGGGGTGCTGGTGTGCTCGTTCCTGGGCGGCATGCGCGCTGTGACCTGGACCCAGGTGGCGCAGTACATGATCATGCTGCTGGGCTTCCTGATCCCGGTGTCGTGGCTGGCCTACAAGCAGGTCGGCAACCCGCTGGCGCCCCTGGTCTATGGCCAGCAGATTGAGAAGATCAGCGAGCTGGAAAAGCGCTATGCCGTGACCGCGGCCGAAAATGCGGTGATCGACGAATACCGGCGCCGCGCTGCCGAGTACGCCGCCAAACTGCAGGACGTGGAGGTCAGCCTGGCGCGCGAGCGCGAGGCCGCTGCGCGCAAGCTCAAGCGCCTGAAAGAGGAGCGCGCTGACACCACGGCGGTGTTCCACGCCAGCCGCGAGCTCTATGGCCTGCCCAAGGATGCGGCCAGTGCGCGCGAAAAGTGGACGCGTGCCATGCAGGACAACCTGGAGCGGGCCCGGCCGCTTGGGGGCATGCCGCCCCATGCCCTGCCGTTTGCCGGAGACCCGCAGGGCCATGCCGAGGCGCAACGCAGCTTTGACCTGTCGCGCCGCAATTTCCTGGCCCTGATGTTCTGCCTGATGGTCGGCACCGCAGGCCTGCCGCACCTGCTGACGCGTTTCTACACCACGCCCTCGGTGCCCGAAACCCGTGCGGCCGTGGCCTGGTCGCTGCTGTTCATTGCCTTGCTGTACCTGAGCGCGCCGGCACTGGCGGTGCTGGTCAAGTACGAGGTCATGAGCAACCTGGTGGGGCAGGGCTTCGACACGCTGCCGAGCTGGATCGCTCAGTGGATCAAGGTCGACCCCTCGCTGATCTCGGTGTCCGACGTCAATGGCGACGGCATCCTGCAGCTCGGCGAACTGCGGCTGGAGGCTGACATCGTGATGCTGGCCACGCCCGAGATCGGGGGATTGCCCTACGTGGTCTCGGGGCTGGTGGCTGCCGGCGGGCTGGCAGCGGCCCTGTCCACCGCCGACGGCCTGTTGCTGACCATCGGCAACGCGTTCTCACACGACATTTATTACCGTGACATCAACCCCCAGGCCAGCCCGACGCGGCGCGTGATCCTGTCCAAGTTCGTGCTGCTGTTGGCCGCGCTGGTGGCCGCCTACGTGGCGGCACAGAAGCCGGCCGACATCCTGTACCTGGTGTCGGCCTCGTTCTCGCTGGCCGGCGCAGCCCTGGTGCCGGCCCTGGTGCTGGGCATCTTCTGGCGCCGCACCTCTTCGGTGGCGGCGGTGGCCGGCATGCTCGGTGGCCTGGGACTGACCCTCTTCTACATGGGCCTGCACGCCGCGCCGCTGCGTGCGCTGTTCGGAGCTGTGGGCGAACCCGGCCTGTGGTGGGGCATCCAGCCGATCTCGGCCGGTGTGTTCGGGGTGACGGCCGGTTTTCTGGTCACTGCTCTGGTGAGCTGGCTGGCCCCCATGCCCATGGACGACCCGACTGCAAGTCCGATATAATGCTGGGCTTTGCCTTGCCGCATCACTTCTGGACGCAGTGAGCGGCTTCATCCACAAGGAGAGTCTATGCGTCATTACGAGATCGTTTTGCTGATCCACCCGGATCAGAGTGAGCAGGTTCCGGCCATGCTGGAGCGCTACAAGGGCATGATCACCGCTGGCGGTGGCAAGGTGCACCGCGTGGAAGACTGGGGTCGCCGCCAACTGGCCTACCTCATCAACAAGCTGGCCAAGGCCCACTACCTGTGCATCAACATCGAGGCTGACCAGGCTGTCATGGCCGAACTCGAGCACGCCTTCAAGTTCAACGACGCCGTGCTGCGCCACCTGACGGTGCAGAAGAAGAAGGCCGAAACCGGTTCTTCGCTGATGATGAAGACCGTCGAGCGCGAAGAAGCCCGCAAGGCGCAGCAAGCGGAGTTCGCGGCGCAGTGATCTGCGTCGGATGATGTGTGAACCGGGTGGTCTTGACGGCCTGCATTGCGGAGCGTGAGGCGCTGCGCTACACGCCGGCCGGCATGCCCGCTGTGGATGTGCGGCTCGAACACGAGTCCACCCTGCTCGAAGCAGGCCAGCCACGGCAGGTGAAGGCGGTGCTCAAGGCGGTGGCCTTCGGTGCGGTGGCGGAGCGACTCGGCCACCAGAACCTCGGCAGCCGCTGGCAGTTCACCGGTTTTCTGGTCAGCCCGCAACGTCGTCCCGGTCGCAGCGCGTCCACCGTGCTTCACATCCAAGAGTTTCAGCCCGATTAAATTTTCAGGAGGCCCTCATGGCCACGTTCAAGAAATTCAACAAAGACAAGCGCCCCAAGCGCAACACCCAGTCCCTGCTGTTCAAGCGCAAGCGTTTCTGCCGCTTCACCGTGGCCGGCGTGGAGCAGATCGACTACAAGGACGTCGACACCCTGCGTGACTTCATCGCCGAAAACGGCAAGATCATCCCGGCGCGCCTGACCGGCACCCGTGCGATCTACCAGCGCCAGCTCAACACCGCCATCAAGCGCGCCCGCTTCCTGGCCCTGTTGCCCTACAGCGACCAGCACAAGATCTGAGGAGAACGACCATGCAAATCATCCTGCTCGAAAAGGTCGTCAACCTTGGCAACCTCGGTGAGATCGTCAAGGTCAAGGACGGTTACGCCCGCAACTTCCTGATCCCCAGCGGCCGTGCCCGCCGTGCCACCGAAGCCAACAAGGCCGAATTCGAAGCCAAACGCGTCGAACTCGAGAAGGCCGCGGCCGCCAAGCTGGCCGAAGCCCAGGCCCAGGGCGAGAAGCTCGGCGGTACCACCATCAAGCTGACCCAGAAGGCCGGCGTGGATGGTCGTCTGTTCGGTTCCGTGACCAACCACGACATTGCCGAAGAGCTGAACAAGCAAGGCTACGCCGTGCTCAAGTCGCAAGTGCGCATGCCCAACGGCCCGATCAAGACCGTGGGTGACAGCGGCGTCAGCGTATCCCTGCACACCGACGTGCTGGTGGACATCAACGTGACGGTGTACGGCGAAACCGCCTGAGCCCCCGCGTTTGCGCGACAAAGCCGCCAGGCCCTGCCTGGCGGCTTTTGTTTTGGGGCACGCCCGGTGGCGCGACCGCCTCAACCGCTTGCGATGTCAGCCACGCACCGGTTGCCACCAGCTTGTGCACAGCTTGTCCCGCGTTTGTGCCCAGGCTTGTGCTTGGACGCGACCGGCCGCCAGCCTTACCATGCACGATTGACCCGAAAGCCCCCAGATGTCCGCTGTACTGACCTCCGTGGATGACGATTTCCCGGCCGACCGGCAGATCGCCCAGCTGCGCATTCCCCCCCATTCCATCGAGGCCGAGTCCAGCGTGCTGGGTGGCCTGCTGCTGGACAACGGTGCCTGGGACCGCGTCGGCGACCTGCTGGTGGACAGCGATTTCTACCGCTACGAGCACCGCTTGGTGTATGCGGCCGTGGGCGCGCTGATCAACGCCACCAAGCCGGCCGACGTGATCACGGTGTTCGAGCACCTGCAGAGCCTGGGCAAGGCCGAGGAGATCGGCGGCCTGACCTACCTGAACGCGCTGGCCCAGTACGTGCCGAGCGCCAGCAACATCCGCCGCTACGCCGAGATCGTGCGCGAGCGCTCGATCCTGCGCAAGCTGGTCAGCGTGAGCGACGAGATCGCCACCAACGCCTTCAACACCCAGGGCAAGCCGGTCGACAAGATCCTGGACGAAGCCGAGCAGAAGATTTTCAACATCGGCGAGGAAGGCTCGCG
>CAZKDU010000172.1:0-4991 GCA_964551485.1 uncultured Burkholderiaceae bacterium | reverse complement strand
GCAGTCGGCAGCTTGCCGTTGGCGGCCGTCATCTGGATGTCAAGCACGCTGTCGCCCGGGCCGCGGCGCGTGATGCGCAAGGTCTGGTAGCGCGAGCAGTCGATGGTTGTGGACATGGGGGTCTCCGTGGGTGGACGAGGGGCGGGCCACAGGGGCTGACCGATTGTGCCCAGGCCCTTGGCCGGCCTGGTGCCGCGCCCCATAATGGCCCCATGCGCAGCCTGTTCCACTTGGCGATCAACGTGACCGACCTAGACCAGGCCCGCCAGTTTTACGGCGGCCTGTTGGGCTGTGCCGAGGGCCGGAGCACAACGACCTGGGTGGACTTCGACTTCTTCGGCCACCAGCTGTCCATGCACCTGGGGCCGCCGTTCGAGACCCGGCGCACCGGCCTGGTGGGCGAGCACCGCGTGCCCATGCCGCATTTCGGCCTGGTGCTGGCCCTGCCCGACTGGCAGGCGCTGGCGCAGCGCCTGTGCGACCACGGGATGAATTTCGTGCTGGAGCCGCAGCAACGCTTCGCCGGCGAACCCGGCGAGCAATGGACCATGTTCTTCTGCGACCCCTTCGGCAACCCGATCGAGCTCAAGGGTTTCGCCTCGCTCGACGGGCTGCTGGCGCATTGAGCGCACGGCCGGCCCACCCCGCCGGCGCCGGCTGGCTCAGCCCCCAGCAGCCACCACCTGGTCGATGGCGCCACACAGGCTCAGCCCGTCCAACCCCTTCATCTCGATGCGCACGGTGTCGCCCGGCTGCACGAAGTCGGTGCCGGGCCGACCGTCCTGCAGGGTCTCCGTGGCACGTTTCTCGGCCACACAGCCATAGCCGCGCGGCCATTCCTGCCGTCCACGCACCTGCACGGCGCGGTTGCTGACGGTGCCGCTGGCCACGACCGCGCCGGCACGCAGCGCGCGCGTGCGCGCCTGCTCGGCAATCAGCTCGCCGAAATGCCGGGCCATGTCGGTCGCGGCCTCGCACAGGCCGACCTTGCGGCCGTTCCAGCTGGTCTGCAGGGCCAGGTGCACCCGCCCCTGGCGCCAGGCGTTGTCGCCCGGCGTGGCCAGTTCGTCCAAGGTCACGGCCACCGGGCTGAAGGCGCTGGCCAGGGCCTGCACCGCCTGGCCCTCGGGACGCAGGGCCCAGGCGTTGGCCAGCATCAGCAGGCGGATGCCGTCCAGCGCCTGTTCGGGCGTGGCATGGCGCGGCACCTCGCCAGTCACCACCGCGAGCTGGGCCCCGAAATCCAGCCCGGTGCCGGGAATGGGGTTGGCCACGGGGGCACAGGCGCCGAGCAACGCGTCACCGGCACGCAGGCGCAGCGGGGGCGACATGGCCTCGCCCAGCAGCTCCGCCAGGTGCGGGTAGGCCAGGCCCTCCAGATGCAGGAAGGCACGCGGCAGAGGCGCCAGGCACTGGCGCGGCTCGAACGCGAACGCATGGCGCGCCTTGCCGTGGTTCAGGGTGTCGTACAGGTCCTGCAACAAGGGGGCCAGGAAGTTCCAGTCATCCAGCACCTGCTGCAGGCGGGTCGCAATGCCGGTCGCATAATGGGCGGTGCTCAGGTCGCGCGACACGACCACCAGCTGGCCGTCGCGGGAACCGTCGTTGTAGGTGGCGAGTTTCATGGGCCTGTATTGTCTCCATTCCCACCCGATGCACGCCGCCGTGACCCCTGCCCTGCCCCTGGCCCGCTCGCCCGGCACGCCACCGCGGCGCCTGCTGGCCAGCCTGGCTGCCGGTGTGCTGCTGGCTCACTTGGCCCTGCTCGACACGCTGCCGCCGGACTGGATGGCCCCCACCGACCGCGCCACCTCCACGGGCCCGCTGATCACACGGCGCCTGCCAGCCCCGGTCAGTGCCGAGCCCACGGCCACCCCCACGGTGGCCACGCCCTCTGCCGTGCGCCAGCGCCCCACCCCAGCACCAGCCAAGGCAAGCGACACCCCCACTCCCAAAGAGGCTGCACCCAGGCCAGCGCCGCCGCTCCCCTCCATGGGTGCAGCGCCGGTCACGGCCCAGGTCGCAACCGAAGAGCCAGAGCCAGCTCCCTCCATCCCTGCCGCACCACAGACACCGGCCTCGGCGCCCGAGCCCGCCACACTCGCCCTGGCCACCACCCAGGACAGCAGTCACCATGTGCCCAGCAAGCCCACGACACTCACCACCCCCAGCGCCAGCGCCTTGGCCGCCGAGAGCGGCAGGCCACCCCACGCGGCCATACCCGCACCGACCAAGCTGCTGTACAGCATCACAGGCGAGGCCAAGCGCCTGACCTACAGCGCGCGCTCCGAGCTGTTCTGGCAGCACGACGGCCGCCACTACGACGCTCGGCTCGACATCACGGTCTTCCTGCTCGGCACCCGAACCCAGGCCAGCCGCGGCGAGCTGCGCCCGGACGGGCTGGCCCCGCAGCGCTTTGCCGACAAGAGCCGCACCGAGCTGGCCGCGCACGTGGAACGCGACAAAGGCAAGATCAGTTTCAGCGCCAACACCCCCGACATCGCCCTGCTGCCCGGCGCTCAGGACCGCCTGAGCCTGATGCTGCAGCTCGCCGCCCTGGTGCAGGGCGAGCCCCAGCGCTACCCGCCGGGCACCCGCATCCCAGTGCAGACCATCGGCCCGCGCGACGCCGACCTGTGGGAGATCGTGGTCAGCGGCCACGAGACCCTGGAGCTGCCCTACGGCACGCTGGACACGCTGAAGCTGGTGCGCACCCCGCGCCGCGAGTTCGACCAGAAGCTCGAACTCTGGCTGGCGCCAGCACTCGGCCACCTGCCGGTGCGCATCCGCCTGACCCAGGCCAACGGCGATTTCGTCGACCAGCAACTGCGCGCCACCGAGGTGCCTTGAGCCCGCACGGGGCTTGGCCACCCCCTCTGGCCGCGGCGGCATTGAAGTGCGGCGCCAAAACGCCGATCTTGCAGACAAGGGCCTTGCTCCGCCGCCACCCAGGTGTGTCGGCCTTGAAATTGGCCCGAACGTTGCTAGATAAAGGCAACCGCCATTGGTTTGACCAGGGAACACACCATGCACATGCTCTACGACTCCGACTCCTTCGTGGTGGTCCACATGCTGCCCGACCTGAGCCCCAGTGACACCACCGCGCCGGCGCTGCACCCGGCGCTGGCCCGGCATGGCTTCGAGATCGTGGACAAGCGCTCCGGCAAAGAGGTCTACCTCGACGGCTCCTGGGCCGAGCTGTTCCAGCAGCAGATCGCGGCTTGGCAGCGTGACACCCCGACCCAGGAAGAAGTCGAGGACGCCCTGGACCGCTACGCCGGCCTGGCCCAGAACCCCGTGGTCGTGCACTGAGCCCCCGCCAGCGTGGACACGCTGGCACACCCCCGCCACCTCATCACCTTGTCACCGCCCGAGGCCGCCCACCCCACGCAGCCCCCCGGTTTTGCGTAGCATGCGGGGCATGCCTCGCCTGCCGTTCCCCCACCTCAGCACGCCCTTCGTGCCTTGCGACCGCTCCGCGCCCGTGGCCGTGGTGGTGCCCAGCCCCTCGTGCCGTCGCCACCCCCCACCTGGGACCCGGCAGTCCGCGGCGGTGCTGGCCGCCGGTGTGGCCCTGGCCCTGCTGACTGCCTGCAGCACCCCGCCCCCCACACCGGCCGGCGGTCCCTCCCCCGACCTGGTGGCGCAGCGCCTGCAGGCCCTGTGGCCAGCCGATGTGCTGCTGCTGGGTGAGCAACACGACGCGGACGAGCACCAGCGGCTGCAGCGCGCGGTGGTGCAGGTCCTGGCCCGCCAGGGGCGGCTGGCCGCCCTGGCGCTGGAGATGGCCGAGCAGGGCCACAGCACCGCCGGCCTGCCCGCCGACGCCAGCGAGGCCATGGTGCAGCAGGCCCTGCACTGGGCCGAGGCCGGCTGGCCCTGGGACCGCTACGGCCCGGTGGTGATGGCCGCGGTGCGCACCGGCGTGCCGGTGCTGGGCGCCAACCTGCCCCGCAGCGGCAACCGGGTTGCTATGAAAAACGAAGCGCTCGATGCCCATCTGACAAGGGCTGCAGCCGAAAAACAGCTCCAGGCCATCCGCAGCGGGCACTGCGACCTGCTGCCCGAGTCGCAGTGGCTGCCGATGTTGCGGGTGCAGACCGCACGCGACGCAGCCATGGCCCAGACCGTGCTGGCGGCACAGCGCCCTGGCCAGGTGGTGCTGCTGGTGGCCGGCGGCGGCCATGTGGGACGCGACGTCGGTGTGCCCACCCACCTGCCGCCCGGGCTGCGGGTCCGGGTGATGCTGGCGCGCGCCGCGGGCGAGACCCCGGCGGCCGGTGAGACCCCCGGGCTGGACGGCGTGGCCGACCTGGTCTGGGACACACCGGCGCTGCCGCCGCAGGACCACTGCGCCGAGCTGCGCCGGCAGCTGCCGCCCGCACGCCCGGGCTGAGCCCGCACCAGCGGCCGGGGCGCGCCCCGCAGGTTCAGGCCAGCGTGCGCACGGCCTCGGCCAGGGTCTGCACCATCTGGTCGATCTGCGCCGGCGTCACCACATAAGGCGGGCACAGCACCAGGTTGTCGCCGGCGGCGCGCACCAGCACGCCGCGCTCGAAGCAGCGCAGGAACACCTCGTGCGCGCGCAGCCCCGGCGCCCCGGGCCGGGGCGCCAGCTCCACCGCGCCGGCCAGACCCAGGCTGCGGATGCCGACCACGTGTGGCAGCCCGGTGCAGGCCGCATGCAGGGCCTGGCCCAGCAGCGGGCCCATGCGGCCGGCGCGTGCGAACAGGTCCTCCTCGGCCATCAGGTCCAGTGTGGCGATGGCGGCGGCACACGCCACCGGGTGGCCCGAGTAGGTGTAGCCGTGGAAAAACTCGATGGTGTGTGGCGGCGCGTCGGTGGCCATGAGCGCGGCGTGCACGGCATCGCGGCACACCACACCGCCGAGCGGGATGACGCCATTGGTCACGCACTTGGCGAAGGTCAGCAGGTCGGGCACCACGCCGAAGAAGTCGGCCCCGAACGGCACCCCCAGCCGGCCGAAGCC
>CAZKDU010000171.1:0-4998 GCA_964551485.1 uncultured Burkholderiaceae bacterium | reverse complement strand
TGCGCATGGGAGAGGGTCGTTCCGAAAGTGGGTTGCTATGAAATCAGGAGCTGCATCGTCAGCTCCGACAAGGGCTAAAGGCCAAAATACCAGCGCACCGAGTGGAAGAACACGGGCGCGGCGAAGCACAGCGCGTCGACCCGGTCGAGCAGGCCGCCAGCGCCCGTGACGGACTGGCCCTGGGCGCCCCAGTTGGTGATGCCACGGTCGCGCTTGAGGGCCTTCATCACCAGGTGGCCGAGCGAGCCGGCCAGGCAGGCGATCAGCGCCATGGCCAGGGCCTGGCCCGGCTTGAACGGCGTGATGCCGGCCAGCAGACCGCCCAGCAGGCCGGCCACGCCCACCCCGACCAGCCAGCTCAGCCAGTGAAAGCTCTGGCTGACCGCGGGCGCCACCGGCGCGCGCGGCCAGCGCCGGCTGGCCAGGTGCTGCACGATCATGCCGGTCTGCACCACCAGCACCACAAAGAACACCAGAAAGGCGTTCTTGCCCTTGTAGTTGGGAAAGTCCAGCAGCAGCAGGGCCGGCACGTGGCTCATGCCGTAGACGCAGACCATGATGCCCCACTGCAGCTTGGCGTTTCGCTCCAGGAAGCGCTGCGGGTCATTGGCCAGCGCACTGACCACCGGAATGGCCAGGAACACATAGACCGGGATGAACACGCTGAACAGGTTGAAGTACTTGGCCGCCACCAGCCAGTACTGCAGCGGCAGCACCACGAAAAACGCCAGCACCAGGCTGCGGTGGTCGCCGCGCCGCGTCGGCGACAGGGTGATGAACTCGCGCAGCGCGAAGAACGAGACCAGGGCGAACAGCGCCGTGGCCACGCGTTCGCCCGAGGCCCAGCCGACCCAGAACACCAGGACCATGAACCACGAGGTCTGCAGCAGGCCGCGGAAGTTGCGCAGCTCCTGCTCGTGCGCCTCGGCGTGCGGGTGCTCGCCGCGCTCGCGCAGCGACAGCAGAAACCCCAGCAGCGTGGCCAGCATCAGGATGCCGAAGACGATCAGGAACAGCGCCCCGACCTGCTGCGAGGGGGTGAGCTGGCGCAGCAGCTGGTTCATGGTGCCCGGCCTCCGCGCGGCCGCGGCACCGGGCTGCGGGGGGGGTGGTGGCCTGCGCAGGCTCCGCCCCAGGCACCCGGGCGCATGGGGCGGCCGGCCGGAGGGCGGGGGAGAGGGCGGCGGGGCTGGGTGGGCACGTCAGACGTCCCTCAGCGCGATCACGGCCTGGCGCGCGCGGTCCAGGAAGCCGCGCCGCTCCTCGCCCTCGTGCAGCTGCAGGGGCGCCCCGAACGTCACCGAGCAGAGGATGGGCACCGGCACCACCTCGCCTTTGGGCATGACGCGCTGCACGTTGTTGATCCAGGCCGGCACCAGCACCACCTGCGGAAAGCGCTGGGCCAGGTTGTACAGGCCGGCCTTGAAGGCCTGTGGCTCCTCGGCGTTGCCGCGCGTGCCCTCGGGGAAGATGATCAGCGAGTCGCCTTTTTCCAGGGCCTGCACCAGCGGCTGCAGCGGGTCTTCCTCGCCCTTGCGTTCGCGCTCCACGTAGACAGCGTTGAACACCGCGGTGGTGATCCACTGCTTGAAGCGGGTCTTGGTCCAGTAGTCCTTGGCCGCAATCGGCCGGGTGATGCCGCGCAGCTCCTCGGGCAGGGCCGCCCAGATCATCACCAGGTCGGCGTGGCTCTGGTGGTTGGCGAAGTAGATGCGCTGCTCGGCTTTGGGCGGGCAGCCGTGCCAGCGGGCCTGCGCGCCGGTGAGCACACGCACCAGGCCCAGCAGGAACAGGCTCATCAGTTTGGCCAGCATGCGGCCCATCATAGCGGGCAGGTGCCGTGCGTCACCTCAGGGTAACTCCACATCGCTCATGCGCGCGGCGATGGTCGAGCTGCGGCCAGCCAGGTAGGCCGAGTTGGGCAGCTTCTCGAAGAACTTGGGGCGGGGCAGCATCACCGCCAGGCGCGCCGCCTCGTAGGCGCTCAGGCGCGCTGCGGGCTTGCGGAAGTAGTGCTGGGCCGCGGCCTCGGCGCCGAACACGCCTTCACCCCACTCGACGTGGTTCAGGTAGATCTCCAGGATGCGGCGCTTGGACAGCAGCGACTCCAGCATCAGCGTGAGCAGGAACTCCTGGCCCTTGCGCACCATGTTGCGCTCGCCCGAGAGGAACAGGTTCTTGGCCAGCTGCTGGGTGATGGTGGAGCCGCCCACCACCTTGGCCGGTTTGGTGGCCGGGATGTCCTGCGGGCTGCGGCCGGCGCGGCGCGCGGCCTGGGCTTCGGCCTGGGCGTTCTTCTGCCAGGCCTTTTCCACGGCGTCCCACTCGACCCCGTCGTGGTAGACGAAGCTGCCGTCTTCCGAGGCGATCACCGCGCGCTTGAGGTTGGCCGAGATCTGTTCGTAGGGCACCCACTGCTGGCGCCAGCGCAGCTCGCCCCGGTCCTGGGCGATGCGCCAGGCCTCGGAGCGCTCGAAGGTGGTGGACTGCGGGTCGACCACTGCCATCAGGGCGATGCGGCCCACAAAAAACAGCTGCATCGCCAGGAAGGCGGCCGCCAGGCAGCCGATCCAGCGCATCAGGGCGTTCATGCCAGGGTCTCCTGTGGCTTGGGGTCAGGGGGTGGTGGCCAGGCGCGCGCGCAGCTCACCCAGCACCTGGGCTGCCGGCGGGTGCACGCCGCGCCACAGCGCAAAGGCCTCGGCCGCCTGCTCCACCAGCATGCCCAGGCCGTCACGTGGCCGCGCGCCGAGGCCACGCGCCCAGTCGAGAAAGGGTGCCGCCGCCGGGCCGTACATCATGTCGTAGGCCAGGGCGCCGCGGCGCAGCACATGGGCCGGCACCGGCACCGCCGCGCCGCTCAGGCTGGAGGCGCTGGCGTTGACCACGATGTCGAAGCCGCCGTGGATGTCGTGGAGCCCGCCGGCCGCCAGCGCGACCTCGTGCTGGCGTGCCAGCGCCTCGTGGCGCGCCACCAGCGCCTGGGCCCGGCCAATGCTGCGGTTGACCACCAGCAGCTGGCGTGGCCGCTCGGCCAGCAGCGGACCCAGCACCCCGGCGGCGGCGCCGCCGGCGCCGATCAGCAGCACGTCGTGGCCGGCGATGCGGGTGGCCGCGCCCTGCACGATGTCGTTGACTAGGCCCACACCGTCGGTGTTGTCGGCGTGCACCACCAGGGCGCCATGCGCGTCCTGCGCGAACACCAAGGTGTTGCAGGCCTGGGCCAGGGTCGCGCGCTCGCTGTGGCTGGCGGCCAGCGCGAAGGCCTCGAACTTGAACGGCACGGTGACGTTGGCGCCGCGCCCGCCCTCGGCGGCGAAGGCGCGCACGCCGTCACTGAAACCATCCAGCGGCAGCAGGTGGCGTTCGTACACCAGGGCCTGGCCGGTGAGCTCGGCGAAGCGCGCATGGATGGCGGGCGACTGGCTGTGCGCCACCGGGTTGCCCATCACGCAATAACGGTCCATGCCTTGTCTCTCCTCGTTGTCTTGCTCTGTTTTTTGTAGTGCCCTGGGTGGCCAGGGCGCCAGGCTCACTGCCCGGTCAGGTTGGTCTGCAGCGTTTCCTCGCGCGTGAACTTGAAGCGCGAGACCACCACGATCTGGTCGGCCTGGCGCCGCATCTCCGGGTTGAACGTGCCGAACGGCGCGGCGCTGCGGGCAATCGCCTCGGCGCGCTTGTCCAGCAGTCGGCTGCCCGAGCTGGCCACGATCTCCGTGGCCAGGATTCTGCCGTCGAAATTGACCGTGATCACCATGGTCAGTTCGCCGTAGAGCTTTTGCCCGGCGACCTCGGGGAAGTTTTCCGTGCCCTTGTCCTCGACCTTGTGGCGCAGCGCGTCGTAGTAGGCGGCATAGACCGCCTCGCGCGTGGCCGGGCTGATGTAGCGGCGCTTGGGGCGGGCGTTTTCCTCGTTGATGCGGCGCTCGATCTCGGCCAGCAGCTTGAGCAGCTGGCGGCGCCGGTCTTCGCGCTCTGCGGCCTGCGGGTCGGGCTGGACCGTGGCCACGGGGGCGGCGGGCAGGTCGGCCAGCAGCTTCTTGACCTGGGCCAGCATCTGCGCCTGCTGGGCCTGCATGCCCTCGATCTGGCGCGCCGCGTCGTCGGTGGCGTCGCCGCTGGCGTTTAGGCTCGCGTAGGGCAGGGGCGTGGTGGCGCGGCCGCGCTCGGCGTCGCCGCCGCCGGCCAGCGCCGCCTGGGCGATGGCCTGGGCCTTGTCGGGCGGCGGGGCCTGGGTGCGCGCGTTGACCAGGATCACCTCCAGTGGTGTGTCCTGGAACAGCCGGTCGAAGCGCTGCGGGTCGACGAAGCGCACTGTCAGCAGGGCCGCGTGCGCCAGCAGCGACAGGCCCAGCGCCAGCTGCAGCGTGCTGGGCGCGCGCGGGGCGCGGGGCAGGGTCAGCGCCATGGCCTGGGCCTTGCTCGGGGAGGTGTCGGGCTCAGGCGGGCGCGGCCTCGCTGGGCGCCTCGTTCACGTCCACGGCAATCGCCAGCGGGCCGGCCACGGCCTCGTCCTCGTCATCCTCGGCGGGGGCGTCGGCCGGGGCCGCGTCCTGTGGCGAGTCCAGGCGCTCGACCACGGTGCCGCTCACGTCCAGGGCGATGTCGTCGATGTCACCCAGGCGCACGCGCAGGTGGGCGCCGCGCGCCAGGCCGGGAGCGCCGGCCACGCTGAACACCAGCGGCAGGTGGTCGGCGCGCACCAGCCAGCTGCCGTTCGGGCCTTCCTTGAAGGCGCTGGCGGTCAGCTCGGTCAGGCCGTGCTGGCGCAGGTACTGCAGGGTCCAGTAGCGCTCCATGCCGGCCTGGTAGCCGTTGTAGGCGCTGTAGGCGGCGTCGAAGCCGCTGATGATGGAGAACAGCTCGGCGTCCTTGGGCTTGAACGGCGCGGCCAGCGCAGCCGTCTTGCCGTGGCGCGCGCAGGCGATGATCTGCCACTGGTTGACCAGGTCGGTGTAGCGGCGCAGCGGCGAGGTGCTCCAGGCGTAGGCCTTGACG
>CAZKDU010000170.1:0-5009 GCA_964551485.1 uncultured Burkholderiaceae bacterium | reverse complement strand
GCACGGTGGCGGTGCGCGCGAGCGGGTCGATCTTCAGGATGCGGTTGAACTTGGCCAGCGAGAGCGTGACGCCGTTGGCATGCGGCATGGCGCCGCCGGAGAGCCCGGTGCCCGCGCCGCGCGCCACCACGGGCACGCCGAGTGCATGGCAGGTCTTGAGCACCGCGGCCACCTGGGCCTCGGTCTCCGGCAGGGCCACGGCCAGCGGGCGCTGGCGGTAGGCGGTCAGGCCGTCGCACTCGTAGGGGGTGGTGTCCTCGGCCGTGAACAGCAGTGCATGCTCGGGTAAAACCTGTCGCAGCCCTTGAATCACGGCGCTTTGCAGCTCTGCTTTTTGTAGCAACTGGGTGGGGCTGGGGGATCTGGGCGCGTTCATGCCGCCACTGTAGCCAAACGCCACCGCGCTGTCTTGAAGATTCTTGCAGCCCGGCGTGAGCGCGATTGCAGCGCTGGTGCCTGCGGCGCCGTCAGCCCACCGACTTGCGCAGCCACTCGGTGAAGGCCGCACACTCCCAGCGCTCCATGGCACCGGTGTGCCAGCACAGGTAATGGGCGTGTGGGCTGGGCACGGTGCGCTCGAACAGGCGCTCCAGCGTGCCGTTCTCGATCCAGGGCGCGCCCAGCTTGAGCCGCACCAGCGCCAGGCCCAGGCCCTGGGCGGCGGCGTCGCACATCAGGCCGATGTCGTTGAACGACGAGCCCTCGCTGGGCTCGGGCCAGTCCAGGTCGTGCGCGGCGAACCAGGTGCGCCAGGGCTCGAGCGGGCTGCGCAGCAGGGCCACGCCGGCCAGGTCCGCCGGGTGGTCGAAGGGGCCGTTCTCGCGGATCCAGGCCGGAGAGGCCAGCGGCGTGACCTCGTCCTTCATCAGGCACAGGTGCTCGACGTCGGCGTAGCGCCCGGTGCCGAAACGCACCGTCAGGTCGGCGTCCTCGGCGACCACGTCCAGCAGCGGGATGCTGACCTGCAGCGTGATGTCGATCTCGGGGTAGGCCTCGGTGAAGTGGCGCAGCCGCGGCATCAGGATGGAGCGCGCGAAGGTCGGCGTGACGGCCACGCGCAGCTTGCGCTTGCCCGTGGCCGTGTGCGCCCCGGGAAAGCGGCCCAGGCTGGCCAGGCCCTCGCGCACATGGGCCAGGTACTCGCTGCCCTCGGTGGTGAGGGAGAAGTCGGCGCGGCCGAACAGGCGCGTGCCCAGGATCTGCTCGAGCTGGCGCACCCGGTGGCTCACCGCGCTCGGGGTCACGCACAGCTCGTCGGCGGCCTGGGTGACGCTGCGCAGCCGCGCCAGCGCCTCGAAGGTCAGCAGGCACTGGATCGGCGGGATGCGCCGCGCCCCGGCGGTGCTGGCGGGCGCGGCGGGGCTGGCCATGGTGGCGGGCGGGGTTTACTTGAAGATCACGGTCTTGTGGCCGTTGAGCAGCACCCGGTGCTCGCTGTGCCACTTGACGGCGCGCGCCAGCACCAGGCTTTCGGTGTCGCGGCCCTGCGCGGTCAGGTCCTCCACCGTCTTGCTGTGGTCCACGCGGGCCACGTCCTGCTCGATGATCGGGCCCTCGTCGAGGTCGGCCGTCACGTAGTGGGCGGTGGCGCCGATCAGCTTCACGCCGCGGTCGTGCGCTTGGTAGTAGGGCTTGGCGCCCTTGAAGCTGGGCAGGAAGCTGTGGTGGATGTTGATGGCGCGGCCTGCCAGGCGCTCGCACAGGGTGTTGCTCAGGATCTGCATGTAGCGCGCCAGCACCACCAGCTCGGCGCCCTCGGCCTCGATGATCTCGAGCTGGCGCGCCTCGGCCTGGGCCTTGTTGTCCTTGGTCACCGCGATGTGGTGGAAAGGCACGTTGTAGCTGGCGGCGAGCTGGTAGAACTCGCGGTGGTTGCTGACGATGGCGCGGATGTCCAGCGGCAGCAGCCCGCTCTTCCAGCGGAACAGCAGGTCGTTCAGGCAGTGCCCTTCCTTGCTGACCAGGATCACCGTGCGCATGGGCTGCTGCGCCGCGTGCAGCTTCCAGCGCATGTCGAAGGGCTGGGCAAAGGCCTGCAGCTGATCGCGCAGTTCGTCCTGGGCCACGCGCTCGCAGGCGAACCGCACGCGCATGAAGAACAGGCCGGTGTCGTGGTCGTTGTACTGGGCGGCTTCCTCGATGTTGCCGCCCCGCTCCAGCAGAAAGCCGGAGACGGCGTGCACAATGCCGGTGCGGTCGGGGCAGGACAGGGTCAGGATGTAGGCGGGGGTCATGCGCTTATTTTCGCAGCTTGCTAACATGGCCGATCCTTTTGGCAGCGGCAACATCATGCAGGACCTGTGGTTGGTTGGGAGGCGCTGCCTGAAGGCGGTGTGGGCGTGGTGCTGGGTCGCCTTGCTATGGCCCCTGGTGGCTCTGGCCCAGCCCGCGGCGCCGCCCCAGGCACAGAAAGTCACGCGCCTGGAGGTGCAGTGGACGGTGCACAGCGCCGAGCGGGTCGAGCGCGTCGCCACACGCGAGCGCCAGGCGCTGAGCCCGGCCGGCGCCGGCCTGGTGGGGGTGGACACGCTGAGCTTCAATGGTGAGACCGACACCCTGGAGGTGCTCGACGCCTACACCCTCAAGGCTGACGGCCGGCGCGTGCCGGTGGACCGCGCCGCCATCGTGCGCCAGCAGGGCCTGCTGGGCGGCGAGCGTGGTATCACCTTGCCGCGCTGGGAAACCTGGCAGATCAAGTTCCCCGACGTGCAGGCCGGCGACCGCACCGTGCTCAAGACCCGTGAGGTGCGCAGCCAGGCCATGCTGCCGGGCTGGTGGGCGATGGCGCAGCCGCTGCCGCCGCTGCTGGACATGGACCAGGTGGTGGTGGAGCTGCGCGCCCCGCGTGCCCTGGGGCTGCAGGTCCAGGCCCGGCGCTGGGACGGGCGCCACGAGGTCGAGGGCGACATGGAGCGCTGGCGCTTCGAGACCCGGGTCAGGGCCAGCCCGCTGGACGCCGGGGCCGTCAACCTCAGCGAGCACCTGCCCGCGGTCTTCGCCTCCACCTTCAAGCGCCATGAGCAGCTCGGCGAGGCCTTTGCTGCGCGCTTCGAGCCGATGAGCCAGCCCAGTGCCCAGGTGCGGGCCGTGGCCGAAGCGCTGGCCCTGGGCCCCACCCGCTCCACCGCCGAGCGCGTGGTGGCCAGCCACGACTGGGTGCGCCGCAACATCCGCTACTCGGCGGTGTTCCTGGGCCAGGACGGCTGGGTGCCGCAGGGCACTGACGAGACCTTGAAGAGCCGGCTCGGCGACTGCAAGGCCCATGTGCTGCTGCTGGTGGCCCTGCTGCGCGCCCAGGGCATCGAGGCGCAGCCAGCCTTGATCAACACCCTGCCGCAGTACGAGCCGCTGCCGGTGCCGACCGGCTACAACCACGTCATCGTCCACGTGCCCAGCTTGCGCCTGTACCTGGACCCGACGGCCAGCGCGCTGCCGGCCGGTCAGCTGCCACTCAACGAGTACGGCAAGCCGGTGCTGCTGAGCAGCACGCGCGGCGCCAGCCTGGCGCGGGTGCCGCTGCCGCCGCCCGCGCACAACCGCCTGCTGCTCGACACCCAGCTGCAGGTGCATGCCGACGGCTCGGCCACGGGCACGCTGGAGGTCAGCGGCGAGGGTGCCGCGCTGCAGCTGGTGCAGGCCGTGGCGGCCCAGCTGCCGCCGGCGCAGGACAGCGAGCCGCTGCGCCGGCTGCTCGAGCAAGGCGGCTACCGTGGCAGCGGCTCGGTGACCCTGGTCAAGCCCGAGCCCCCCGGTCGCCCGCGCCCGGCGCTGCGCCTGAGCTTCGAGCTGAACGACTTCCTGCGCGACCCCGACGCCGGCGCGGTGCCGCTGCAGCCGCCGCTGCGCCTGGGCCTGTCCATCGCCGACAACGTGGGGGGCTACCAGAGCGAGCGGCGCGAGTTCCCGCGCCTGTGCCTGCCCATGGCCATCGAAGAGCGCCTGGGCCTGACTTTCGACCGCGGTCACCAGCTGCCACGCCCGCCGCGCGACCTGCAGCTGCAGCTTGACGGGCTGGTGTTCCAGGCCCGCCACACGCTGCAGGATGGCGCGCTCACGGTGCTGCGCACGCTGCAGGACGCGCGCAGCAGCCCGGTCTGCGCGCCGGCCGAGTACCAGGCGCGCCGGCCGGTCATGGGCCAGATCGCCGCCAACCTGCGCCAGCAGCTGGTCTACCAGAAGCAGCCCTGACGCCCAGCCCTTGTCGTCCCACCCTCCAGGAGCCCGCATGGCCCATACCCACCCCGACCTGCGCATGGACCACCTCTGGCTGCCGTTCACCGGCAACCGCCAGTTCCGCCAGCAGCCACGCGTGTTCGTGGCGGCAGAGGGCATGCACTTCACCACCCACGACGGGCGCCGGGTGCTCGACGGCATTTCCAGCCTGTGGTGCGTGGGCGCGGGCCACAACCGTGCGCCGATCCGCACCGCCATCGAGCGCCAGCTCGGCCGGCTCGACTACGCCACCGCCTTCCAGGTCGGCAACGACCAGGCCTTCCTGGCGGCCGAGCGCATCGCCGCGCTGGCTCCGGGCGACCTGAACCAGGTGCTGTTCTGCAACTCCGGCTCGGAGGCGGCCGACACCGCGCTCAAGCTGGCGCTGGCCTACCACCGCGCGCGCGGCCAGGGCCAGCGCACGGTGTTCATCGGGCGCGAGCGCGGCTACCACGGCGTGGGCTTCGGTGGCATGAGCGTGGGCGGCATCCCGGCCAACCGCAAGGCCTTCGGTGGCGCACTGCTGCCGCGCGTGGACCACCTGCGCTTCATCCACGACCCGCTGCGCCATGCCTACATCCAGGGCACCGAGCCGGTCTGGGACGAGGACCCCCTGGACGAGCTGGAGCAGCGCATCCTGCCGCTGCACGACCCGTCCAACGTGGCCGCGGTGATCGTGGAGCCGGTGGCTGGCTCGGCCGGCTGGTACATCCCGCCGCGCGGCTACCTGCAGCGCCTGCGCGAGGTCTGCGACCGGCACGGCATCCTGCTGATCTTCGATGAGGTCATCACCGGCT
>CAZKDU010000169.1:0-5030 GCA_964551485.1 uncultured Burkholderiaceae bacterium | reverse complement strand
GCATCGACACCACCGACGGCATCGGTCGCCCCACGCCCGAGGGCGCGCACCGCGACGGGGTCGACCTGGTGGCGGTGTTCCTGGTGGCGCGCGCGGGCATCAAGGGCGGCGAGACCCGGGTGTTCGAGGCCGCCGGCCCGAACGGCCAGCGCTTCACGCTGAGCGAGCCCTGGTCGCTGCTGCTGCTCGACGACGCCCGAGTGATCCACGAGAGCACCCCGATCCAGCCGCTGCGGCCGGGCCAGCCCGGCCACCGCGACACCTTGGTGGTGACGCTGCGCGCCGGCGGCTTCCAGGGCGAGGACGCTGCCGCGCGGTCCTGACGCACGCCGGCGCGGCCGTCCCTGCGCCGCACCCTGTGACCTTGTGTCCCTTCCCAGGCGGTGCGGGCACTGCATGGCCGCTGAAGACCCACGGACCAGAGCGCACGGATCGGGCGCCCGTGCCGTGGACCCGGGGGTCGGGCGGACCTCATATAAAAAAACGCCCGGAGCCCTTGTCAGAAGGACACCAGGCGCTATCAAAAATGAAGCAACCGACCGATGGAGCACGGTGCGTGGCAGCGTCCCGCCGGGCCGCAGGCCCGGCCGGGCTCAGAGGCGCTCGAAGATCGCCGCAATGCCCTGGCCGCCGCCGATGCACATGGTCACCAGCGCGTAGCGGCCCTGGACGCGCTGCAGCTCGTGCAGGGCCTTGACCGTGATCAGTGCGCCGGTGGCGCCGATGGGGTGGCCCAGCGAGATGCCGGAGCCGTTGGGGTTGACCTTGGCCGGGTCCAGGCCCAGCCCTTTGGTCACGGCGCAGGCCTGGGCAGCAAAGGCCTCGTTGGCCTCGATCACGTCCAGGTCGGCGGCCGACAGGCCGGTGCGCTTGAGCACGGCCTGGGTGGCCGAGATCGGGCCCACGCCCATGATCTTGGGGTCCAGGCCGGTGTGGGCGTAGCCCACCAGGCGGGCCATGGGCTTGGCGCCCCGGGCCTGTGCGGTCTTGGCGTCCATCAGCACCAGGGCGGCGGCGGCGTCGTTGATGCCCGAGGCGTTGCCGGCGGTGACGGTGCCGTTTTCCTTGGCGAACACCGGCTTCAGTTTGCTGAAGTCCTCCAGCTTGGCGCCGGTGCGGAAATGCTCGTCGGTGGCATAGGCCACGTCGCCCTTCTTGCTCTTGAGCATCACGGGCACGATCTGGTCCTTGAAGTAACCGGCCGCCGTGGCCTTCTCGGCGCGCTGGTGGCTTTCCAGCGCCAGCGCGTCCTGCATCTCGCGGGTGATGCCGAACTGGGCCGCCACGTTCTCGGCGGTCACGCCCATGTGGATGTTGTGGAAGGGGTCGTGCAGCGCGCCGATCATCATGTCCACCATCTTGGTGTCGCCCATGCGGGCGCCCCAGCGCATGTTCAGGCTGGCAAACGGCGCGCGGCTCATGCACTCGGCGCCGCCGCCGATGGCGATGTCGGTGTCGCCCAGCAGGATGGACTGCGCGGCGTTCACCACGGCCTGCAGGCCGGAGCCGCACAGGCGGTTGACGTTGTAGGCCGGCGTGCTGTGGCCGCAGCCGCCGTTGATCGCGGCCACGCGCGACAGGTACATGTCCTTGGGCTCGGTGTTGACCACATGGCCGAAGGCCACATGGCCCACGTCGGCGCCGTCCACGCCGGCGCGCGCCAGCGACTCGCGCACCACGGTGGCGGCCAGCTCGGTGGGTGGGATGTCCTTGAGGCTGCCGCCAAAAGTGCCAATGGCGGTGCGCACACCGCTGACCACAACGACTTCACGGCTCATTCGAATGTCTCCTGATGATGGGGTGGGACAGAACCTCGCCGGGCTCTGCCGGGGGTGGGTGGAAAAGAAAGAGAAAGCAGTTTCGTAATTATGAATTATTTTACCCGTGTCTGCACCCTCGGGAAGGGGGCAGGCCGGTCCAGTCACTGTACCCCATGGGGGCCGCGCCCGCACGGCCTGGGTCGCGGGCGCGACCCATCCGGGCCGACCCAGACCCGGCCTGGGTGCTGGGCACCGCCACTGCCCGGGCCCTGGCGGCCCGGGGCGTTTCCAGTTCAAGTTTCCATGCCAGTGCCCGCGGCGCCCCCGGCCGGGGGCGCCGAAGCAGGCGCTTTGGCCCTCAGGCGGTTGGGCCGGGCTTTGGCACCGGCAGGGAGCGGCATGCCGGGGGCCAAGGGGCGCGGGGCTGTGCGCGCACTGAAAAAGGGGCAGGGTGGGCCAGGCCGACACAGCCGGTTGCCGTGAACTTTTGCCTGTTAACCCTTGCCAAATGGCGTCTGATAGCTATCAAAAACATAGCGGCTCAGCGCTGGACAGGTTTCCTCGGTACACTGCCGTATCGGGGCCTGCACCCCGGGCTCGACAGGAGACAAGGCGATGAAGCACCTGCACTTGGCAACACCCCTGCTGGCCGCGCTGGCCCTGGGCTCGCTCCCCGGCTGTGGCCCGTCCGGCGGGGTCTCGCGGCTGGCGACCGAACTGGCCGCCCCCAACCCGGTGGCCCTGGCCGCCGTGTCGCCCACCGGCCGGTGCAGCAACCCCAGCCCGCCCGGCGCCGTTGACCAAACGCTGAGCGTGGACGTGCCCAGCGACTTCGACCCCACGGCCAGCCCGCAGCCGCGCACCACCATTGCCTTCACCGTGCTGCTGCCCCAGCGCTGCCCGGGCGACCGCTTCCCGCTGGTGCTGCAGAGTCATGGCTATGGCGGCAACCGGCTCAAGACCCTGGCCGCCAACGGCGACCTGGACCCAGGCGCGCCGCACTTCCCTTCGGTCAACGCGCTGGTGCAGGCGCTGCCGCACCACGGCTACGTGGTCATCAGCTTCGACGAGCGGGGCCACGGAGACTCCACCAACGCGCGCGCCCGCATCATCGACCCACGCGCCGAGGTGCAGGACGCACGTCGCATCCTCGACTGGGCCTACGACAACGCCGTGGCCTACAACATCGAAACCCTGCCTAAAAGCCCCGTGCCCAAGGACCTGAACGTCGGCACCATCGGCTACAGCTATGGCGGCGGCTTCGAGATGCCGCTGGCCGCGCTCGATGCGCGCATCAAGACCATCGTGCCCAACGGCACCTGGAACGACCTGCTCTACAGCCTGCTGCCCGGCGACGGCGTCAAGCTCTCGTTCGACGGCCTGCTGTGCCTGCTGGCCACCACCGCCAAGACCTCGGCCATGCCCAGCACCGGCGTCAACAACACACCGCTGGTGGCCGCGCTGTGCAACACCGTGGGCGTGCAGGGGCCGCTGGCCTCGACCTTGCGCAGCCGCAAGGAGCTGCAGGCCGCGCTGGCCCTGCCGACCACGCTGCCGCGCCCGGTGGCCGCCGCCGAGATCGACCCGTTCTTCGCCACCCACAGCACCTCGCACTTCGAGCGCCAGCAGGCCGCCGGCCTGCCCTGGGGCTTTGGCGAAAGCCAGGCGCGCCTGCGCCCGGTGCCGGCGCTGTTCCTGCAGGGCAACCGCGACACCCTGTTCAACCTGAACGAGGCCTACTGGAACGCGCGCTACTTCCAGGCCGCCGGGGCCGACGTGCGCCTGCTCTCCACCGAGGGCGGCCACCTGAACCCGCTGGCCAACCAGACCGAGGGCACGGCCAACTGCGGCAAGGTGCAGGGCGTGACCAGCATCCTGGCCTGGTTCGACAAGCAGCTCAAGGGCATCGACTCCGAGGCCTACCGCGCCATTCCCAAGGTCTGCCTGTCGGTGGCCGACAGCGTGGGCACGCCCAACGTGGCCCCCGCCGGCCTGCTGCTGGACAGCTACCCGGTGGGTGCGCTCAGCGGGCGCGGCGCTGTGCCGGTGCACCTGGACAGCCTGAGCGCCAGCGTGCCGCTGACGGCCGCCGGCCCGGTGTTCGTGCCCGTGACCACGGTGCTCGGCGACGGCCAGGTGCTGGCCGGCTCGCCACGGGCGGCCAAGGTCAGTGTGGCGCCGGGCCTGGGCGCGCTGCAGACCGCCGTGGCCTACGTGGGCGTGGGCATCCGGCGTGCCGGCAAGACCTTCCTGGTCGACGAGATGGTGACCCCGTTCGCCGCCGGCGAGCACACCACCAACCGGCGCGGCCTGGACAGCGCCGTGCTGCTGCCCGGTGTGGGCGAGCGCCTGCAAAAAGGCGACGTGGTGGGCCTGCTGCTGTACCCGCAGCATGTACAGTACGCGGCGGTGCTGAGCGCCGCCAGCCTGCCCGGGGCCAGCAACGTGGTCAACACCGCGTTGGGCCTGAGCATCCCGCCGGTGGCCAGTGCGCTGGACACCAGCGCACTGGCCCTGCCCAACCCCTACACCGTGACCTTCACCCACCTGGAATTGCCCATCCTGGTGCCCGGCCAGTACCCGGGCAGCAGCCTGAGCCAATGATGGATGCAACTGCAAGACATTCTCTACTCTCAGGGCTTCGGCACGCGCCGCGTCTGTGCCGGCCTGATCCAGCAAGGCTACGTGAGCGTGGCCGGTGCCACCGTCACCGACAGCGCCCAGGCGTTTGAACCCACTGGCCTGCAGTTCAGCGTGCGCGGCGTGGCCTGGACCTACCAGGCCCGCGCCTACCTGATGCTGCACAAGCCGGCTGGCACCGAGTGCTCGCAAAAGCCCTCGGCCTGGCCCAGCGTCTACACCCTGCTGCCGGCGCCGCTGCGCCAGCGCCCGCAGAAGAGCGCGGTGCAGGGCGTGCAGGCTGTCGGCCGGCTCGACCAGGACACCACCGGCCTGCTGCTGCTCACCGACGACGGCACGCTGCTGCGCCGGCTCACGTCACCCAAGCACCATGTGCCCAAGGTCTACGAGGTGCAGACCAAGCACGAGGTCACGCCCGCGCAGCTGGCCGCGCTGCGCGCCGGCGTGGTGCTGGACGACAGCCCGGTACCGGCGGTGGCGCACAGCGCCTTCGCCACCGGTCCGCGCTCGCTGCAACTGGTGCTCACCGAGGGCCGTTACCACCAGGTCAAGCGCATGGTGGCCGCGGCCGGCAATCGGGTCGAGGCCTTGCACCGCAGCGCCTTCGGGTCGGTGCAACTGCCACCCGGC
>CAZKDU010000168.1:0-5098 GCA_964551485.1 uncultured Burkholderiaceae bacterium | reverse complement strand
GCACCACCACTTCGATGGCGCGGCGCAGCAGCCCGCTTTGCAGCGCCCACAGCGCTGCCACGTGGAACACCACCACGCTGCTGGCTATCACAAGATTGCGGTTCATGCCGGGACGGGCCGTCGGATCGAGAGATGCATTCATAGTGTAGGCCGCATGGGCGGCGCTGGGACCGGTGGCTTACTTGCGCAGCACCCACCAGGCACAGCCGAGGACAAGGATCAGGCCGCTGCCAACGGTGTGGAGGAAGACCACGCGCTGCTTTCGGTGATCGAGCGGGCCAACTGGATGGCGGCCACATGGATCGGGCGACCGCCGCAGGCCGGGGCAACGCCCTGGGCCAGCGCCGACTGGCATTGGGTCACGAGTTCACGGGCGCAGCCTTCGCACTGCCCACATTGGGTGGCGACCCCCAGCTCGAGCTGGATGCTGTCAAAGTCCAGGCCGGCGCGCACGTGGCTGGCAATCTCGCGGTCGGAAACCCGGTGGCATACACACACGATCATGATGACAAACAACAGAAGTGTTGGTGGCTGACGATGGCGTGAGTATAAATGAGAATCCGTCGCATTTGCAACCGATTTGCAAGTGATTCTCAATAAAAAGATGCCCAAGCCGTGATTTTCTGGGCGTTTGGGGCTCAATCGGTGCGCGGCAGCAGCTCGGGCCAGGGTGGCGCGAGGCTGGCGCAGCCACACAGGGCCATGGCGATTTCCAGCTCGTCGCGCAGCAGCCGCAGCACATGCGCGACGCCGGTGGCGCCGGCGTGCGCCAGGCCATGCACACAGGGGCGGCCGACCAGCACGGCGCGTGCGCCGAGGGTCAGGGCCTTGAGCACGTCAGTGCCGCGGCGGATGCCGCCGTCCACCAGCACCGGCAGGTCGCCGGCCACGGCCTCGACCACACGCGGCAGGCAGTGGGCGGTGGCGGGCGCGGTGTCCAGGGTGCGGCCCCCGTGGTTGGACACCACCAGCCCGGCCAGGCCCAGGCGCACGGCCTGGCGCGCGTCGTCGGGGTGCAGCACACCCTTGAGCAGCAGCGGCAACCGGGTCTGGGCCTGCAGCCATTCGACCTCGGCCCAGGTGGGGGCGTGGCACAGCAGGCCGTCGAACAGCGCGCTCTGGCCAGCCTGCAGCGCGGTGGAGGGAGGTGGCGCCAGGCCGGCCAGGTTCACGGCGCTCACGCCGGGTGGCAGGCGGAAGCCGGCGCGCCGCTCACGGTCGCGTGCGCCGCTGACCGGGGCGTCCACGGTCAGTACCAGGGCCTCGTAGCCGGCCTGTTCGGCTCGCCGCACCAGCTCGCGGGTGAAGCCGCGGTCGTGCTGCCAGTAGAGCTGGAACCACAGCGGCCCGCGCCCAGCCTCGCCCAGCACCATCTGGGCCACGGCCTCCAGCGGGGTGCTGGACTGGGTGCTGAGCACCAGGCCGGCGCCCTGCACGGCGGCGGCGCAGGCGCTGGCGAGCTCCCCGTCCGGGTGCGCCAGGCGCTGGTAGGCCACCGGGGCCAGCAGCAGCGGGGTGGGCCAGTGGCGGCCGAGCAGCTCGGTGCGGGTGTGGCCGCCGGCCAGCGGGCGCAGCACCCGTGGCAGCAGCTGCCAGTGGTCCCAGGCCGTGCGATTGGCCCGTAGCGTGAGCTCGTCGGCGGCGCCGCCGCTGAAGTAGGCCCAGGCGTTGTCGTCGAGCCTCTGGCGCGCCAGGGCTTCGTGGTCAGCCAGGTTGACCACGCTGGCGGGGATCTGCCCGGGGCTCAGGCGCTGGCTCATGTGTCGGCCCAGAGGCGCAGGAGGTTGTGGTAAGTGCCGGCCAGTGCCACGGTGTCCGGGCTGTCGCCATGGGCCTGGCGCAAGCGGGTCAGGGCCATGTCCATCTCGTGCAAGAGGCGGCGCTGCTCACCGCTGCGCACCAGGCTCTCGACCCAGAAAAAGCAGGCCAGCCGGTGGCCGCGCGTCACCGGCAGGACCTGGTGCACATGGGTGCCGGGGTAGAGCAGCAGGTGGCCGGCGGGCAGCTTGACGCGGTGCGCCGCGGGCGTGTCCTCGATGACCAGCTCACCGCCGTCGTAGTCGGCGGGGTCGGACAGGAACAGCGTGGCCGATAGGTCGGTGCGCACGCGCTGGCCACCGTCCATGTAGCGGATGGCACCGTCCACGTGGGCGCCATAGGCATTGCTGGTGCCCCCATAGCGGTTGAAGCTGGGGGTGAAGACGCGCTTGGGCAGGGCCGCGGAGAAGAAGGCGGCATGCCGGTCGAGTGCGCCGAGCACCAGGGCACGCAGGGCCTTGGCGGCGTCGCAGCCCGGGGGCAGCTGTTCGTTGTTCTTGGCCTGCACCGCCTGGGCGCCGGCGCTGGCGCGGCCGTCGTGCCAGGGGGCGTTGGCTAGCAGGCCGCGGGCCTGGGTGAGCTCGGTCGGGCTCAGGACATCGGGGAGCACGTGCAGCATGGGCGGATTGTGCCTTTGAAAGAAAGAAAAAAGCCGACCCTGGCTCAGGGTCGGCTGGCAGGCCAGGGGACTGCGTGAGGGTCAGAACTTGGCGTTCAGGCCCACCTGCACCAGGCGGCCGGCACCGGGCACATAGTGGCCACGGTACAGCGACTCGGCGTAGAGCTTGTTGGTGATGTTGGACACGTTGGCCTTGACCGTGAAGGTCTTGTTGATCGTGTACTCGGCCATCAGGTCACCGGTGACGAAGCTCGGGGCTTCCCAGGCCGGGGCGGTCACGTCTGCGGGCGCCTGGGCGCTGCGGAAGTTGATGCCGCCACCTAGGCGCCATTGCGGCGTGAGCTGGTAGGTGGTGAAGACCGTGCCGCTGTGCTTGGGGCTCAGGCCGGGGCGGTCACCCACGCGGTTGCCCACGGTGTTGACGGTGGAGGCGGCGTTGTCCACGCGCGCCACTGGCATCCAGGCGTAGGAGCCATAGATTTCCCAGTGCGGCGTCAGGCGGCCAGTGATGTCGACCTCGATGCCAGCGCTGTGGCGTTTGCCGGACAGCAGCAGCCGGGTGGCGGCGGTGTCAGGGTCGGTGTTGCGCTCGTTGTTCTTGGTCGAGTGGAACAGGGCCAGGCGCGTGGTGAAGCGCTTGTCGGCCGAGTCCAGCTTGGCGCCGAGCTCGAGGTTGACGCTGCTTTCCGGCGGGGTGTTGGCGCTCAGTGCGTTGTAGGAGTACGTGTCGCCCGAGGTGTTGAACGAGGTGCCGTACGAGAAGTGGTACGAGTGCAATGCATTGGGCTGGTACAGCACACCGAAGCGGCGGCTGAACTCGGAGATGCGCTGGCTGTACGAGGTGGTGGTCACGGGACCTGCGGCATTGGTGGGGATGCCGAAGGCGTCGTAGTCACCCTTCATGTTGTCGTAGCGCAGGCCGGCCAGCACCTTCCAGTGCGGTGCGACCTGAATCAGGTCTTGGCCGTACACGCCCCAGCCGGTGGAGACGAACTGGTTTCCGGTGCGCAGCACACGCAGGCCTTCGTTGATGGAGGCGCCGTCGTCAGGCGTGCCGGCCAGGGTCGTGGGTTTGGTCAGGTCCACACCACCTTGGGCGGCGCTGCGGGCGGCATACACCACCTTTTCTTCGCGCGCGAAGTCCACGCCGGTCAACACCTCGTGTTTGACGCCCAGGGCTTCGAACTTGGTGCTGAAGTCCGACTGCAGGTACAGCGTGTCCATGTCCTGGATCTTCAGTTGCGTGCCGCGCGTCAGCACGGTCTGCGGGCCGAAGTTGGTCAGGTCCACCGCCTGGCCGCCGGGTTGCAGGCTGTTGCCGGCAAAACGCACGGTGCCGGCGCGCTGGTCTCGCGTGAACAGGCCCTTGCGCACCTGGGTCTTGAGCTCGCTGTCGGCGCTGAAGCGGTGGGTGTGTCCCAGCGTCAGCATCTTGGCGGTGCCCTTGTTGTAGTCGCTGGCCATGCCGAAGTAGGCGGTCGGGTCCAGGCTGGAGATGATGGTGTTGGCGGCGGTGCTGTCGCTGGCGCGCGGCTTGATCCAGGGCATGCCGTAGTTGATGCCGTTGTTGCTGTCCAGGTAGTACAGGCTGGCCACGAACTCGTCGGCTGTGCCGATGCCCCAGCGCAGGGTGGCGGCCAGGCCTTGCTTGTCGACGCGGCTGCCACTGCCGTTGTTGTCGGCCTTGGTGTCCATGAGGTTGATGCGCACGGCGGCGTTATCGCCGATCTGGCGGTTGAAGTCACCCACGACACGGCGGTAGTTGTGGCTGCCGAGGGTGGTGGTGATCTCGTTCTCGTCGATCAGGCGCGGCTGTTTGCTCACCTGGTTGACGGCACCACCGGTGGAGCCGCGGCCGAACAGCATGGAGGCCGAGCCGCGCAGCAGTTCGAGGCGGTCGTAGTTGAAGGTGTCGCGCTCGTAGAAGGCCGGGTCGCGCATGCCGTCGAGGAAGATGTCCCCGGTGGTGAACAGCGAGAAACCACGCAGGCGGATGTCTTCCTCACCGCCTTCGGCCGCCTGGAAGGTCACGCCGGCGGTCTGGCGCAACGCGTCCTTGAAGTTGTCGAGGTTGCGGTCGTCGATCAGCTTTTCGGTGACCACGGTGATGGACTGCGGGATGTCGCGCAGCGCCTGCTTGCCCTTGCCGATGGTGGTGCTGGTGGCGCGCACCGAGTCCTTGCCCTCGGCCTCCAGGGCGCGCTCTTTCACGGTCACGGACTGCAGCGTCTTGGCCGTGTCCTTGGTGTCGGTGGCTGTCGGGGCCACTGCAGCGGGTGTGGCGGCGGGTGCAGGGGCCGGGCTGGCCTGGGCCAGCAAGGTGGTGTCGGCCTGGGCGACGGCCTCATCGGCCTCGACGGTCTGGGCCTGCACGCCCAGCGAGCCGGCCAGCAGCATGGCCCCCAGGGGCAGCAAGGCCGTGCCGCTGCGGCTGATTGCTACGTTTCCTGTAGCAGGAGAGTGAGTCTGCGAAAGGGCTGAGGTCGAATTTGGCCGGATCTTGGCGCGTGAACGTTGTCGCATGGTGTTGCCTGGTCGTGAAGTTGGACTGGCTGGCTACCACGCAAGGCTGCGCGCTGGCTGGCTAGGAAAAGTTCAGGCCGAATTGTAAACAAATGCGAATCATTCTTGTTCAATGTGGTAAAAAAACGACCCGGTGTG
>CAZKDU010000167.1:0-5110 GCA_964551485.1 uncultured Burkholderiaceae bacterium | reverse complement strand
GGTGCTGGGCCGCTGGGGGGGGTGCCCGTGGGGGGGGGGGCTGACCCCGCCCACGGCCGGGTGGGCGGCGCTGGCTCCTGCGGCGCTGCCGGCACGGCCCGCCGTGGCCAGGCCCTCGGGGCCCAGGTAAGCACCGCAGGCCGCGGCCGTGGCGTGGCCGGGCAGGAAGGGCACCAGGTCTTCCACCACACACACCGGGCCCACGCCGGGTCCGCCGCCGCCGTGCGGGATGCAGAAGGTCTTGTGCAGGTTCAGGTGGCTCACGTCACCGCCGAACTCGCCGGGCGCGGCCACGCCCACCAGGGCGTTCATGTTGGCGCCGTCCACGTACACGCGGCCGCCGTGGCGGTGCACCAGGGCGCAGAGTTCCTTCACCTGGGTCTCGAACACGCCGTGCGTGCTGGGGTAGGTGATCATCACGCACGACAGGCGCTCGCTGTGCTGCTCGCACTTGGCGGCCAGGTCGGCCAGGTCCACGTTGCCCTGGGCGTCGCAGGCGGTCACCACCACCTGCAGGCCCACCATCTGGGCGCTGGCCGGGTTGGTGCCGTGGGCCGACGCCGGGATCAGGCACACGTTGCGCTGGGCCTGGCCGCGGCTGGCGTGCCAGGCCTGGATCGCCAGCAGGCCGGCGTACTCGCCCTGGCTGCCGGCGTTGGGCTGAAGGCTGATGCCGGCGTAGCCCGTGGCCTGGCACAGCCACTCTCGCAGCTGGCGGTCCAGCGCGGCGTAGCCCTGCAGCTGGTCGGCCGGGGCGAACGGGTGCACCTGGGCGAACTCGGGCCAGGTGATGGGGATCATCTCGCTGGTGGCGTTGAGCTTCATGGTGCAGCTGCCCAGCGGGATCATGCTGCGGTCCAGCGCCAGGTCCTTGTCGCTCAGGGCCCGGATGTAGCGCAGCATGCCGGTCTCGGAGTGGTGGGTGTTGAACACCGGGTGTGTGAGGAAGGGGCTGGTGCGGCGCAGCGCCGGCGGGATCAGCGGCTCCACGCCGGACTCAAGGGCGTCGAACGTGGGCAGGGCCTGGCCCTCGCGCGCGAACACCTGCCACAGCAGCACCACGTCGGCGCGGGTGGTGGTTTCGTCGAGCGACAGGCACAGGTACTCGCCAAAGTAGGTGCGCAGGTTGGCGCGCAGCGCGTGGGCGCGCGCCACGAAGCCGGCGGTGGCGTCGCCGGTGTGCAGGGTCAGGGTGTCGAAGGCGCTGTCGTGCCGCGGTGCGTGGCCGAGCTGGGCCAGGCCGCGCGCCAGGATGGCGGTGTAGCTGGCCACGCGCCGCGCGATGCGCGTGAGCCCGGCCGGGCCGTGGTACACGGCGTACATGCTGGCCACCACGGCCGGCAGCACCTGGGCCGTGCAGATGTTGGAGGTGGCCTTCTCGCGGCGGATGTGCTGCTCGCGCGTCTGCAGCGCCAGGCGGTAGGCCGGGTTGCCGTGCGCGTCCACGCTCACGCCCACCAGGCGGCCGGGCAGGCTGCGCTTGAGCTCGTCCTTGCAGGCCATGAAGGCGGCGTGCGGGCCGCCGCAGCCCATGGGCATGCCCAGGCGCTGGCTGTTGCCCACCGCGATGTCGGCGCCCCACTCGCCGGGCGGGGTGAGCAGGGTCAGGGCCAGCAGGTCGGTGGCGGCGATGAAGGCGGCCTGGCGCGCGTGCACGCGCGCCACGTCGGCGCGCAGGTCGTCGATGCGGCCGCTGGTGGCCGGGTACTGCGCCAGCACGGCGAAGCAGTCGCCATCGAGCAGGGCGTCCCATTCGGCGGCGGAGTGGGCCAGCACCACCTCGATGCCCAGCGGCGCGGCGCGCGTCTGGATCACCTCGATGGTCTGCGGGTGGGCGTCGCCGGCCACCACGAAGCGGTTGCTCCTGGACTTGACCGAGCGCTTGGCCAGCGTCATGGCCTCGGCCGCGGCCGTGGCCTCGTCGAGCATGGAGGCGTTGGCAATCGGCATGCCGGTCAGGTCGCAGACCAGGGTCTGGAAGTTGACCAGCGCCTCCATGCGGCCCTGCGAGATCTCGGCCTGGTAGGGCGTGTAGGCGGTGTACCAGGCCGGGTTCTCCAGGATGTTGCGCAGGATCACGCCGGGCGTGTGGGTGCCGTGATAGCCCTGGCCGATGAAGCTCTTGAACACCTGGTTCTTCGCCGCCAGGGCCTTGAGCTCGGCCAGCGCCTGGGCCTCGGTCACGGCCGGTGGCAGGCGCATGGGCTGGGCCCGGGCGATGCTGCGCGGCACGATCCCTTCGATCAGTGCGCGGCGCGAGGCCTCGCCCACCACCGACAGCATGTGGGCCTCGTCCTCGGGGCCGAGGCCGATGTGGCGGGCCACGAATTCAGACGGGTTCTCAAGGTCGCCGAGGGGCGGCGTGGCGGGCATCAGCATGGCGGTGGGGTCTCGGGGCGGGGACGGGGGGACAGGCGGGCGTGTTCGGGGGCCGGCGCGCGGCCTCAGGCGCTCTGGCTGAACGCGGTGTAGGCGGTTTCGTCGAGCAGGGCGTCGAGCTCGGCCGGCTGCGCCAGCTTGAGCTTGAAGAACCAGCCCGCGCCCAGGGGGTCGCTGTTGGCCAGCGAGGGGTCGTCGCGCAGGGCCTCGTTGACCTCGACGATCTCGCCGGTCACGGGCATGTAGACATCGGCGGCGGCCTTGACCGACTCGACCACACCGGCCACGTCTTTCTGGGCGTAGGCCTTGCCCACCTCGGGCAGCTCCACGAACACCACGTCGCCCAGCGCGTCCTGGGCGTGGTGGGTGATGCCCACGGTCGCCACGTCGCCGGCGATGGTCAGCCACTCGTGGTCTTGGGTGTACTTGGTCGTCATGGGGTTCTCCTGTGAATCCTGCGGTGAAAAAAGTCGGGGGCGAAAGGCGAGGGCCGAGGCCGCGGGCGGCGCACGGTCCCCGTTCAGCCCCGATGGTATCGGGGGGGCGTGAAGGGCATGGACCGCACCGCCATGGGCACGGGCTTGCCGCGCACCAGGGCGTGCACCACGGTGCCCGGCGCGGCCCAGGCCGGCGGCAGGTAGCCCATGGCCACGGGCTGGTTGACGGTGGGGCCGAGCAGGCCGCTGGTGACCTGGCCCAGGGCCTCGCCGGCCGGGCTGTGCAGGGCCGTGCCGTCGCGCACCGGCACCCGCTCCAGGGCCACCAGGCCCACCCGCTGCTTGAGAAGGTTTTGGCCTCCAGCCCTTGCCATGTCTTGCAGTTGCGCTATGACTTTAATAGCACCCGGGAAACCGCCAGCGCGTGCGCCGCCATCGCGGCGGACCTTCTGGATGGCCCAGCTCAGGCAGGCCTCGACCGGTGTGGTCTGGGGGTCGATGTCGTTGCCGTACAGGCACAGCCCGGCCTCCAGGCGCAGCGAGTTGCGCGCGCCCAGGCCGATGGGTCGCACCTCGGGCTGGGCCAGCAGGGCGCGCGCCAGTGCCTCGGCCTGGGCGGCGGGCACCGAGATCTCGAAGCCGTCCTCGCCGGTGTAGCCACTGCGTGTGATGTAGAGCGCAGCGCCCTGCCAGGTGAAGGCGGCGCCGGTCATGAACACCAGCGCCGCCACGCCCGGCACCACGCGGGCCAGCGCATCCATGGCCTGCGGGCCCTGCAGCGCCAGCAGGCCCTGCTCGGGCAGGGGCTGCACCACGCAGCGCTGGCCGATGTGCGCCGCGATGTGGGCGGTGTCGGCCTGCTTGCAGGCGCCGTTGACGATCACGAACAGGTGGTCGCCGCGGTTCACGAACATCAGGTCGTCGAGGATGCCGCCGTCGTCATTGAGCAGCAGGCCATAGCGCTGGCGGTCCAGGCCCAGGCCGATCGCGTCCACCGGCACCAGGGTCTCGAACGCGGCGGCCGCGTCGGGCCCCTGCAGGCGCAGCTGGCCCATGTGCGAGACGTCGAACAGGCCGGCCGCCGTGCGTGTGTGGTGGTGCTCGGCCATCAGGCCGGCCGGGTACTGCACCGGCATGCTGTAACCGGCAAACGGCACCATGCGCGCACCCAGCTCCAGGTGCAGGGCGTGCAGCGGCGTGTGCTGCAGCGGGGTGTCGGGGGCGGGTGCGGACATGGGCGGACCTTCAGGGCAGACAAACCACCATGGCACCGGGCCATGGGCTTGGGGCCCCTGCTGTCCGCTTTACCTGAGAGATTCACCCGGCTGCATGGGCAGGCTTGGGGTTTGCTCCTTCGGTGGGTGGCGCGGGCCACCTCTCTCCAGCAAGGAAACGCCGGCATCGCTGCGGGCGGTTGTCAGTCCTTTTGCCTGAGCGTTCGGCGGGGGCCTGCGCCTTCGGCGGCCACACCCGGGCGGGGCGGCGCTCTCCTGACAGGGCCCGAGTATAGCGGCGTACCGTGGCCGCCGGCCGTTGCGATTCCGGGTGGGGGTGGCCCGCCTGACCGGGGGCTGTGTCATGCCGGCGACCGGTGGGAACCAAGGTGAACCGGGTGGCACCCCCGGTGCGGTGCGGTGCGGTGCGGTGCGGTGCGGTGCGTGTGCTCAGGGCTCAGGGCTCAGGGCTCAGGGCCGTGGGGTGGTGGCCCGGGCAGACCCAGTGGTGTGGCCTCGTGCCGGCAGCCGGGCTGCGGGCAGGGCGCGCGCCCGGCGTGGGGGCAGGCGGCGTCCTGGCAGGCCGTGGTGCCCGGCCCCAGCAGCCCAAGCGGGGCCGGTGTGGCGGCGCGCTGGGCCAGCTGCGCGAGCAGCGGCCAGGCGTCGCTGGGCAGGGGCGGGTGGGCCGGGGCGCTGTAGGTGGCGGCGCCGGCGCGTTCGGGCAGCAGCAGGCCGAGCAGGCGCGTGGCCACCGGCTCGGCCCCTGGGGGCAGGCCGGGTGCGCCGGGCGCCGGGCCGGTGGGGGAAGGGGGTTCGAGCGGCAGCTCGAACGCAGCCGGGCGCAGCTCGCGGGCCAGGCCGTTGAAGGCCAGCGTGGCAGGGCCGGCCGCTGCGGTGGCCGCACCGGCCGGGGCGCCCAGGCGCTGGACCAGGGCCACCAGGGCCTCGGGCGCCTCGCCTTCGGGGGCCAGCAGCTGCACCATGCAGGCCACTTGCTGGCCGTCGCGGGTGAGGGCGGTGCCGCGCCACTGCAGCAGCACGCCGCCGGGCGCTGGGCCGGCCGTGGCCGCAGGGGCCGGG
>CAZKDU010000166.1:461-5118 GCA_964551485.1 uncultured Burkholderiaceae bacterium | reverse complement strand
TCAGCATGGTCTGCACCGGGTCGGCCAGGTTGAGCAGGCGCAGCAGGTTGCTGGCGGCGCTGCGCGAGCGGCCCACGGCCTGGGCCGCCTGCTCGTGCGTGAGGCCGAACTCTTTGACCAGGCGCTGCAGGCCCTGGGCCTCTTCGAGCGGGTTCAGGTCTTCGCGCTGGATGTTCTCGATCAGCGCCATGGCGGCGGCGGCCTCGTCGGGCACCTCGCGCACCAGCACCGGCACCTGGTCCAGCCCGGCCAGCCGGGCCGCGCGGAAACGCCGCTCGCCGGCAATGATCTCGTACTTGCCGGCGTGGGCGCCCGCGCCCAGGCGCCGCACCAGGATCGGCTGCATGATGCCCTGGGCCTTGATGCTCTCGGCCAGTTCGTAGAGGGCGCCCTCGTCCATGCGCGTGCGCGGCTGATAGACGCCGGGCACCATCTCGCTCAGCGGCAGGCTGGACGGGGCCTGGGCGGCCGTGCCGGCCTCGGCCGCGGGGGCGTCATCGACTTTGGGGCCGAGCAGGGCTTCAAGGCCGCGGCCCAGGCCCTTGGGTTTTTTGGTGACCATGGTGGTGACTCTGAGAAATGGGGTCGGTTGACCAGGGGGAATGGGGTGGCGTGGCGGGTGCGCTAGGGCGCGGCCAGGCTGGCCAGCAGGCCGCGCCCGGCCGGCCAGTCGGCCAGGCCGCTGTCGGCGTTGATGTGGCCGGCCGGCCCGAGGTCGTGCAGGCGTGCGCCCCAGGCGCTGGCCAGGGCCTGGCTGTGGGCGAAGCCGGCAAAGGGGTCGTCGCGGCTGACCACCACCAGGCTGGCAAAAGGCAGCGGCTGGCGCGGCAGCGGGGCCCAGCTCGGCAGCTGGGCGCGCAGGTCGGGGCGCTCGACGTCGGGCGGGGCCACCAGCAGCGCGCCCTGCACGCGCGCGGTGCTGCGCGACACCGCGGCCCAGGCCGCCACCAGCACACAGCCCAGGCTGTGGGCGGCCAGCAGCACCGGGCCGGGGGTGGCCAGCAGCACGTCCTCGAGCCGGGTGATCCAGTCGCCGCGCAGCGGGCGCTGCCAGTCGTGCTGCTGCACGCGCAGGTCACCGTGCACGCGCTCCCAATGGCTCTGCCAGTGCCCGGGGCCGGAGTTCTGCCAGCCCGGCAGCAGCAGCACGCGGGGCTGGCCCTGGGCGGCCCCGTTCATGCCGGCACCTCCACAATGCGGTGCACCCGATTGCTATGTTTTTGATAGCTGCTCATGCAGTGGTGGCAAGGGCTGGAGGCCAGAAACACCGTGACCTCAGGCGGCCGCCTGCGGCTGGGGCTGGGGCGGGCGGCCCATGCGCTGCACCCGCGCCACCATTTCGTGGGCAAAGGCCACGAAGGCCTGGCTGCCCTTGGCACCCGGGTCGAACACCACCCCGGGCAGGCCGTAGCTCGGGGCCTCGGCCAGGCGCACGTTGCGCGGGATCACGGTGTCGAACACCTTGTCGCCGAAATGGGCCTTGAGCTGGTCGCTGACCTGTTGCTGCAGGGTGATGCGCGGGTCGAACATCACGCGCAGCAGGCCAATCACCTCGAGCTCGCGGTTCAGGTTGGCGTGCACCTGCTTGATGGTGTTGACCAGGTCGGTCAGCCCCTCCAGGGCGAAATATTCGCACTGCATGGGCACGACCACGCCGTGCGCGGCGCACAGGCCGTTGAGCGTGAGCATGCTCAAGGACGGTGGGCAGTCGATCAGCACGAAATCGTAGTCGGCGTCGACCTCGGCCAGCGCGGCCTTGAGGCGTTTCTCGCGGCGCTCCAGCTCGACCAGCTCGACCTCGGCGCCGGCCAGCTCGCGGTTGGCGCCGAGCACGTCGAAGCCGCACTTCTCGGCGCGCACCCGGGCCTCGGCCACCGAGGCCGACTCCAGCAGCACGTCGTAGACACTGAGCGCCAGGGTGCGCTTGTCCACCGCCGAGCCCATGGTGGCATTGCCCTGTGGGTCCAGGTCGATCATCAGCACCCGCTGGCCGGCCTGGGCCAGGCCGGCCGCAAGGTTGACGGTGGTGGTGGTCTTGCCCACCCCGCCTTTCTGGTTGGCAATGCAGAAGATCTTGGCCATCGGGAAGCTGCTTTCGTGTGCGGGCAAAGGGAACGGGAACAGACGGAACGGGGGGGTCAGCGCGAGGCCACGAGCTTGAGGCCGAAGCCGATCAGCACCAGGCCGGCCAGCTTTTCCAGGGCGCCGGCCACACGCGGGCTGGCGCGCAGGCGCTCGGCCAGGAAATGCGCGAGCAGTACCACCGTCAGGCCATAGAAAAAGGTGAGCACGGCGATGGTGGCCGCCATCAGGCCGAAGGTGGGCAGGCCCTGGTGCCGGGCCGGGTCCACGAACAGCGGGAAGAAGGCCATGTAGAACACAATGGCCTTGGGGTTGAGCACGGTGATCAGCGCGGCCTGGCGAAAGTAGTGGCGTGGCCGGATGTTCAGCACCGGCTGGTCGCCCGGGCGGGCCCGCAGCATGCGCCAGCCCAGCCAGGCCAGGTAGGCCGCGCCCAGCCACTGCACCGCATGGAAGGCCGCCGGATAGGTGCTCAGCAGCGTGGCCACGCCCGCCACAGCCAGCCACAGCAGCACCTGGTCACCCGCGATCACACCCAGCGTGGCGGCCAGGCCGGCCAGCACCCCACCCTTGCCGGTGGAGGTGATCAGCGCCAGGTTGCCGGGCCCGGGGATGGCCAGGAACACCAGGATGGCGACAACGAATGCGCCGTAATCAGCAACGCCAAGCATGGAGGGCCTTCACACAGGGGGAAGGCACCGAGTGTACGCGAGCCACCTGCCGCGGCCCTGGCACACCTGGGGTCTGGCCATTGCATGGGTTCACCCGAACTCGCTCGAACTCGCACAGGCCCGCGGGGGCCTGCATGCCCCGCCCTGCCCCGTGGCGCGGGTGGGTGGCGCGCAGTGCGGGCCTCGGCCTGTTGCCGGGTCAATGGGTTGTGGTGGAGACAGCAGGCGCGTGGGGGACGCGGTGGCCGGCGGGAACGGAGGCCGGCGGCGGGCAGGCCGCGGTGCCTCAGGCCTGGGGAGCCGCCTCGGCCGGGTGGGCAGCCCCGTCTGCCTGGACCGGGCGCAGCCAGACGATGCAGCGCTCGGCGTCCAGGCCCGGCACCTGCAGAGGTTCCACGTGAAACACGGCCACCGCGGGCGGCAGGGCCCGGCACTCCTCGGCCGGGTCGCGGGCCTTCATCGCCAGCCACACCCCGCCCGGGGCCAGCGCCGCGGCCGACCAGGTGGTGAAGTCCACCAGCGAGGCAAAGGCACGCGAGCACACCACATCGTAGGCGTGGCCGGTGGCGGCATTCAGGGTTTCGACACGGGCATGCAGGCCGCGCAGGTTGGGCAGCCGCAAGCTGGCCGCCACCTGCTGCACAAAGGCCGCCTTCTTGCCCACGGTGTCCACGCAGGTCACCTGTAGCCCGGGGCAGCAGATCGCCAGCACCACGCCGGGCAGGCCGGCCCCGGCGCCCACGTCGAGCAGGCGCGGTGCTGGGCAGGTGGCCCGCCGGGCCAGCTGGCGCTGCAGCGGCACCACCACGGCCAGGCTGTCGAGCAGGTGGTGGCTGAGCATCTCGTCGGGTTCGCGCAGTGCGGTCAGGTTGTAGACCTTGTTCCACTTCTGCACCAGGGCCAGGTAGTCGAGCAGCCGGGTCACCTGGGCATCGTCCAGGACCAGGCCCAGGGCCTGCGCGCCCTGCCGCAGGCCGGCTTCGAGCGCCGGCGGCATCAGGCCGCCGCCTTGTGGCCGTCGCCGCCGCGAGCCTCGGCAAAGGCCTGGTGCTTGCTGCGCTTGAGGTGGATCAGCAGCAGCGAGATGGTGGCCGGCGTGATGCCCGAGATGCGCGAGGCCAGGCCCAGGGTTTCGGGCCGGTGCTTCTGCAGCTTCTGCCGCGCCTCGATCGACAGGGCCGACACCTGCAGGTAGTCGAGGTCCGGTGGCAGCTTGAGGTTTTCGTAATGGGCGGCGCGCTCGACCTCGTCCTTCTGCCGGTCGATGTAGCCCGAATACTTGGCTGCGATCTCGATCTGCTCGACCACCGGCTCATAGAGGTCACCCAGGGTTTCACGTGAAACCCCCTGCCCGCCCTCGGGTTGGGCGTACTTGCCACCGTCCAGCGACATCAGCCGGGTGTAGCCCACGTCCGGGCGGCGCAGCAGGTCGGCCAGGTTGTACTCGTGCTCGATGGCCTTGCCCAGCACGCGCTCGGCCTCGGCGGCCGGCAGGTTGCGCGGGTTGACCCAGATCGACCGGAGGCGCTCGGTTTCACGTGAAACCGCGTCGCGCTTGCGGCAAAAAGCATCCCAGCGGGCGTCGTCCACCAGGCCGAGCCGACGCCCAGCCTCGGTCAGGCGCATGTCGGCGTTGTCCTCGCGCAGCTGCAGGCGGAACTCGGCGCGGCTGGTGAACATGCGATAGGGCTCGGTCACGCCCTTGGTGATCAGGTCGTCCACCAGCACGCCCAGGTAGGCCTCGTCGCGGCGCGGCAACCAGGCGTCTTCGCCCCGGCACAGCAGCGCGGCGTTGATGCCGGCGAACAGGCCCTGGGCTGCGGCCTCCTCGTAGCCGGTGGTGCCGTTGATCTGCCCGGCGAAGAACAGGCCCTGGATCTGGCGCGTCTCGAAGCTGCTCTTGA
>CAZKDU010000166.1:0-451 GCA_964551485.1 uncultured Burkholderiaceae bacterium | reverse complement strand
GCGAGCGCGGGTCGAAGTAGTCGTACTCGATGGCGTAGCCCGGGCGCAGGATGTGGGCGTTCTCCAGCCCGGCCATGCTGCGCACCAGCGCGTACTGCACATCGAACGGCAGGCTGGTGGAAATGCCGTTGGGGTAATACTCGTTCGTCGTCAGGCCCTCGGGCTCCAGGAAGATCTGGTGGCTGTCCTTGTCGGCGAAGCGGTTGATCTTGTCCTCCACGCTCGGACAGTAGCGCGGGCCCACGCCCTCGATCTTGCCGGTGAACATGGGGCTGCGGTCGAAACCGGAGCGGATGATCTCGTGCGTGCGCGCGTTGGTGTGGGTGATCCAGCACGGCACCTGGCGCGGGTGCAGGGCGGCGCTGCCCATGAAGCTGAACACCGGCACCTGGCCTTCGTTCACACCGCCGGGCATGCCGTCACCCGGCTGCTCGGTGCACCTGGAAAAGTC
>CAZKDU010000165.1:0-5118 GCA_964551485.1 uncultured Burkholderiaceae bacterium | reverse complement strand
AAGGCGATGCTTGCCTCGGTCTCGGCGTACAGCGCCTGCGCCACCGGGGCCGGCCCGCGCATGTGGCTCACACCCTTGACCATCACGGTGCGCGCACTCTGCTGCTGGCGCAGCTCGACCGTGTCGCCTTCGCGCACTTCGCGCGAGGCCTTGGCCGCCTGGCCATTGACCTGCACGCGGCCCTTCGCGATCTCGTCCGCAGCCAGGCTGCGCGTCTTGTAGAAGCGCGCGGCCCACAGCCACTTGTCCAGGCGCAGGCGGTCCATGCTCAGGGCACGATGGTGGTGAACAGGTAGACCGCGAACACCACCAGGTGCACCGTGCCCTGCAGCACCGTGGTGCGGCCTGTGCCCAGCGACAGCGTGGTCACCAGCAGCGACAGTAGCAACAGCACCGAGGCCTTGAGGTCAATGCCCAGGGTCAGGGTCCAGCCCGTGGCCAGCGAGACGATGGCCACGGCCGGGATGGTCAGGCCAATGCTGGCCAGGGCCGAACCCAGTGCCAGATTCAGGCTGGTCTGCAACCGGTTGGCGCGCGCCGCGCGCAGCGCCGCCAGGCCCTCGGGCATGAGCACCACGCTGGCGATGATGATGCCCACCAGCGCTTCCGGCGCGCCGGCGCGCAGCACCGCGCGCTCGATCGCTGGGGCCAGCGCTTTGGCCAGCAGCACCACGGCGGCCAGGCAGGCCAGCAGCACCGCGCCGCTGATCAGGGCGGCGCGCCCGCTGGGGGGGGCGGCGTGGGTGGCCTCGTCCTCGCGCGCGTCGGCCGGCAGGAAGTAGTCACGGTGGCGCACCGTCTGCACCAGCACGAAGGTGCCGTAGAGCACCAGCGAGACCACGGCGATGAAGGCCAGCTGCGCCGGGCTGTAGACCGGGCCGGGCACGCTCAGCGTGTAGTTGGGCAGCACCAGGGTCAGCACCACGATGGCGGCCAGCGTGGCCAGCGAGGCGCTCACGCCGTACAGGCCGAAGGTCTGCTCGTGGTGGCGGCTGCCGCCCACCAGCAGGCACAGGCCGACCATGCCGTTGAGGATGATCATCACCGCGGCGAACACCGTGTCGCGCGCCAGCGCCGCCGTGGCCGGGCCGCCGGCCAGCATCAGCGAGACGATCAGCGCCACCTCGATCACCGTGATGGCCACTGCCAGCACCAGGGTGCCATAAGGCTCACCCACGCGGTGCGCCACCACCTCGGCATGGTGCACCGCGGCCAGCACGCCGCCCAGCAGGCCCGGCACCAACAGCAGGGTGTAGGCCGGCCCGAGGTCCAGGGCCTGGCCCGAGAGCAGCAGCCAGCAGGCCAGCGGGGCCAGCAGGGACCAGAGCGGAAGGGCGGCGGCGTGTTTCATGCTGCCGACGATTGTGGCATGGCGTATGCTGGCCGCCGTGAAGCTGCACCTCCTGTCCGACCTGCATCTGAGTGCCGCTGGGCTGGCCGTGCCCGACACCGGGGCCGACCTGGTGCTGCTGGCTGGCGACATCGCGCGCCCGGCCCAAGCCGTGGCCTGGGCCACCCAGCTCGACCGGCCCGTGCTCTACGTTCCGGGCAACCACGAGTTCTATGGCGGCAGCCTGGACGGCACCGTGGCCGAACTGCGTGCGCTGTGCGCCGGCACCGCCGTGCACCTGCTGCACGATGAGGTGCGGGTGCTGCGCGGCGTGCGTTTCCTGGGCAGCGTGCTGTGGACCGGTTTCGACCAGCTCGCGCCGGGGCAGGACCGTGCGCAGGCCCTGCATGAGGCGCAGGGCTTCAGCCGCGACTTCAGCCGCATCCGCTGGCGCGCCGATGCGCCGGCGCTGTTCACACCGCAGCAGTCGGCCGAGCTGTTCGCCGGGAACCGGGCCTGGCTCGCGGCGCGCCTGGCCGAACCCTTCGACGGCCCCACCGTGGTCATCACCCACCATGCGCCGTCGCCGCGCAGCATCCATGCGCGCTTTGCCGGTTCGCGGCTCAATGCGGCCTTCGTGGCCGACCTCGAGGACCTGATGGGCGCATCGCGCGTGGCGCTCTGGGTGCACGGTCATACCCACGACAGCTTCGACTACCGGGTGCGCGGCACGCGCGTGGTCTGCAACCCGCGCGGCTACGCGCGCGACGGTGCCATCGAGAACGCCGCGTTCGACCCCGGGCTGGTGCTGTCGCTCGACCCCTCCGCGGCTTGATATGCAAGTGACTTCATATCGAGTGCGTGCTGCATCTTGCAGGACAATGCCGGGTGGAGAGAAGGCTTTGCCAGCAATTGGTCAAAGCGCCTTCGGGCACAAAAAAGCAGTACACCACACCACCATGGCTCCATCTTCCGCCGCAACCCCTGGCGAACCCGGCACGACCGAGCTGGTCCTGCGCCTGCGGCGTGACCAGCACCAGCGCCTGCTCCATGCCGCCCACGAACGCGGGCTGAGCCTGGACGACCTCATCGACGAAATGATCACGCTTGGCCTGTTCGAGTTCGACACCCAGGCCCGCTTTGGCTGCCTGCCGGCGCGTGAGGCGCCACCGGGCGCAGCGACCTGAGCTGGCAGCGGCGCAGCAGCGGGCCCGGCGCGGCACTACACTGACCTTGTGGCCGCTGCGCGCTGGCCGCATGACCCGCAGGAAGGAGCTTGCCCCATGGAACCCGGACACCACACCCTGGCCCACCTGTTCCACCAGCTTGGCCTGGCTGGCGACGGCCCGGCCATTGACGCTTTCGTGCACAGCCACCGGCTGCCCGCGGGCACCCCGCTGTCGCAGGCCACGTTCTGGAACCCGGCGCAGGCCCAGTTCCTGTGCGAGGCCCTGGCGCAGGATTCCGACTGGGCCGAGGCCGCCGACGAGCTGGCCGTGCGCCTCAGCCGCCACCCGGCGCATTGAGCCGCCCGGCCTGCTGCCCAGCCGGGCACCGAGCCCTGCTGGCGTGGGTTGAGGCATGGGCCCGCTGATGGCGCGGCGTGATGGCAGCGGCCGCTGCCGCTGCGGGCGGGCTCAGTCGCGGGCGCCCAGCGCCAGCGCGGCCTCGCGTGAGCGCGCCAGTGCCGCCGCGTCGGGCGCCACCGTGGGCCAGCCCTGCAGGTGCTGCCGCGCCAGGTGGGCCAGGCCGTCGAGCCAGTCGGGCTGGTCGTTCAGGCAGGGGATGTACTGGAACACCTTGCCGCCGGCGTGCAGGAAGGCTTCGCGCGCCTCCTGGTTGATCTCTTCCAGGGTCTCCAGGCAGTCGCTGGTGAAACCCGGGCAGACCACGTCCACATGCTGGATGCCGGCCTGCGCCAGCGCCACCAGCGTGGGCTCGGTGTAGGGCTCGAGCCACTTGGCCTTGCCGAAGCGCGACTGGAAGGTCACGCGGTAGCGGTCCGGCCCCAGGCCCAGGGCCTGGGCCAGCAGGCGCGCGGTCTTGTGGCACTCGCAGTGGTAGGGGTCACCCAGGTGCAGGGTGCGCTCGGGCACGCCGTGAAAGCTCATCACCAGCTCGCCCGGCTGGCCGTGCTGCTGCCAGTGCGCGCGCACGCTCTGGGCCAGCGCATGGATGTAGGCCGGGTGGTCGTGGTAGCGGTGCACGAAGCGCAGCTCGGGAATGTGGCGCAGCCGCGTGGCCCAGGCGTAGACCGCGTCCAATACGCTGGCGGTGGTGGTGCCCGAGTACTGCGGGTACAGCGGCAGCACCAGGATGCGGGTGGCGCCCTCGGCCTTGAGCGCATCGAGCTGGCGGGCGATGCCTGGGTTGCCGTAGCGCATGGCGTGGCGCACCAGCACCTGGTGACCGAGCGCGTCCAGCCGCGCCTGCAGGCCCTGGGCCTGGCGTTCGGTCCAGACCTTGAGCGGCGAGCCCTGCTCGGTCCAGATGCTCGCATACTTGGCGGCCGACTTGCGGGGCCGCACGCGCAGGATGATGCCGTGCAGGATCAGCCACCACAGCGGCTTGGGGATCTCCACCACCCGCGGGTCGCCGAGGAACTCGGCCAGGTAGCGGCGCAGCGCGCCGGGGGTGGGGGCGTCGGGGGTGCCCAGGTTGCACAGCAGCACGGCGGTGCGCGGCGGCTGGCCATGGGTCTGGGGCGGTTCGGGGCGAAACGGTGAGGGCAGGGGCATGCGCTATTCTCGCAAAGCCATGCTCGACGTTCCTGCTATCCACGCCATCACCCTCGACCTGGACGACACACTGTGGCCGGTCTGGCCCACCATCGAGCGGGCCGAACGCGTGCTGCTGGGCTGGCTGCAGCGGCACGCGCCGCAGACCGCGGCGCGCCACAGCAGCCCCGAGGCGCTGCGCCGCATCCGCCAGCACATGGACACGCTGCGCCCCGACCTGGCGCACGACCTGAGCGCGCTGCGCCGCGAGTCGATCCGCCTGGCGCTGCAGTGGTCGGGCGAAGACCCGGCCCTGGCCGAGCCGGCCTTCGAGGTGTTTTTCGCCGAACGCCAGCGCGTGGACTTCTACGCCGACGCCCTGCCGGCGCTGGCGCGGCTGGCCGCGCGCTACCCGCTGGTGGCCCTGTCCAACGGCAACGCCGACGTGCAGCGCGTGGGCATCGGGGCGCACTTTCTGGGCGCGCTCAGCGCACGCGAGCTCGGTGTCGGCAAGCCCGACGCGCGCATGTTCACGGCCGGCGCCGCCCTGGCCGGCGTGGCCCCGGCCCAGGTGCTGCACGTGGGCGACGACGCCCGGCTCGACGTGCTGGGCGCGCTGGCTGCCGGCCTGCAGACGGCCTGGGTCAACCGCGATGGCCAGGCCTGGGCACACGGCCCGGGCCAGCCCCACACCACCGTGACCGGGCTGCTGGCCCTGTGCGAGCAACTCGGGATTTGACCCGGCGCGCCCCAGGGCAGGGGGCCTCAACCCTCAATCTGGTGTGACCGGCCGTCGTGTGGTGTCACCCAGCGCCTCGCCATCTCACTGGCTCACGTTTGGTCAGTGCGCGGCGGCGGCCGGCTGGTGCTCCCAGGGTGCAGCCATTCTGGCCTGTAGCCCTTGCCATTGCTTGAGAGTTTGCTATGAAATCAGGAGCTTGCAGGTAAGCGCTCAGCCTGGCTGCCGGGACAGCGCGTCGGCTGCGGCCTGGCCGCTGCGCACTGCGCCCTCCAGCGTGGCCGGGTAGGGGCCGGCCACGTAGTCGCCGCAGGCCAGCAGGCCCGGGGCCA
>CAZKDU010000164.1:0-5124 GCA_964551485.1 uncultured Burkholderiaceae bacterium | reverse complement strand
GCGCTGGCCGCCCAGGCGTTCCACGGCGACGGCGAAGCTCTCGTTGAACGTGGTGTCGTCGTTGGCGTAGGCCACCTGGTGCGCGAGTTCGTGGAAGACCAGTTTGGTCAGCTCGCCCTCGCCCCAGAAGATGAAGGTGTTGAGCAGCGGGTCGCCGCCCAGCCAGTTGAGCCAGCCCAGGGTCGAGTAGGCCGGCACGCCGTAGACGCTGGTCTCCAGCCCCTGGTCCTGCAGGGCCTGGGCCGCCTGGCGCGCGTCGGCCTCGTCGAAATAGCCGCGGTAGCCGACGCAGCCGGTCACCACGAAGCACCAGGTCTGCAGGCGCAGCGACAGCGGCGCCGCGGCCACCAGGTTCCAGACCGCGGCCGGGCGCTGCAGGTCGGCGTAGCGGCGGTAGCTGGCGTTGTCGGGCAGGCCCAGCTCGGTCACGGCAAAGGCGCGGATGCGCTGGGCCAGGCGCAGGCGCTGGCGCAGCGGCTCGGGGGTCTGCGGGTCGGCCAGCCAGTCGTCCACCGGGCGCGCCGCCTGCATCAGGAGCAGGTGGCCCTGCACCGATTGCCAGTAGTAGCCGAAGTGGCTGCAGCCACCCAACAGCCCCAGGGCCAGCAGGGCAGCGGCCCACCGCGCCACACGCAGACGCCGCAGCGCCCCGGGCAGCGCCTCGGCCAGGGGCCCCAGTGCCTGCGTGGCGAAATGGTGTGACATGGTGGCCGAATCTATCACCGGACCACAGGATCTCTGGCACGGTTGTGCCACGTCACGTCACGTCACGTCACGGGCATCATGCAGGCGCCGTCACGGCGAGGCCTTGGCTGGCGCCGGCCCCCACCACCACTTGGGCAGGCGCTCCCGGTAGCGCCGCTGACCGAAGCGGTGGTCCACCAAGGTCACCGCCCCGCGGTCCTCCAGTGTGCGGATGACGCGCCCTGCCGCCTGCACGACCTTTTGCATGCCTGGCTGCACCAGGGTGTATTCCCGCGCCTTCTCCGGCCCCAGTTTGTTCGCGCGCAACTGCACGATGGCATCCAGCCGATCGTCCATTTTGGGATGCCCCACCGACACCACAAACGCCCCGACCAACCGGTCCCCGGGCAGGTCCACGCCTTCACCAAACACCCCGCCCAACACCGCCATGCCCAGGCCCTGCCCACCTGGCACGAAGCGCGCCACAAAGGCTTGGCGATCCCCCTCCGACATGGCGGGGCGCTGCACCCACAGGGGCCATCCGGGGGCTTGCCGATGCAGCTCGGCCTGGGCCAATGCCAGGTAGTCAAAGCTGCTCCAAAACGCCAGGTAGTTGCCAGGCCAGCGGGCCATCTGGTCGAGCAGGCCGCGAACGATGCGGCCGATCGTGGCCGGGCGATCGGCATAGCGGGTCGAAATCGGCCACACGCTCACCCGCAGCTGATCCGCCTTGAACGGGCTGGGCACCTCCAGGCGCAGACAGTCGGGCGACACGCCCAGCAAGTCCACGAACCCATCGATCGGGGGCAGCGTGGCCGAAAACACCACCCAGCTGGCATACACGCCCCACACCCCTTGCAACCGCTTGGCCGGCAGGTGGTCCACCAGGCGCAACACCCCGGCGTCGGCCCGCCGTGGCATCGCACTCCCCCTGTGCCGGCCATCCTGGGCCGGCTCGCCCCCGCCAGCCTCGCCGCTGCCTCGTGATGGCAGGGTCCCATCCTCTGCACACGGGACGTCATGGAACAGGCCTGTGCCGGGCTGCCCATGGGTCACGGCATGCGGGTCCAACTGGCGCAGGGCGTGCTGGAGCGACCCGACCCGCGTGTCCATCTCGATCAACACATGGTCCTCACAGCCGTCGAGCAAACTGGCAAAGCGCAGACACTTGAACCAAAACCGCAGCAACGGCCCCTGCGCCCGCTTGGGGTCCTCCGAAAAATAGGCCCCCAGCGCGGTGTTGAGCTTCTGCAGCTCGAACTTCCACGCCTCGCCCAGCGGGTGGGCCCCGCCGGACGGGGTGGGGGCATGGAGCTTCCACCACCGGGCCTCATCGAGCGCGGCGTCCAGCGTCTCTTGGTGCGCCCCCTGGTCCGCCAAGGAGGGGGCGGCCTGGCGCGACGCCTGGGCGCTCTCTGTGCGGTTCAGGCGTGCCAGCAACACCTGCCAGGCCTGCTCCCACGCATCCAGCGCCGACTGCAATGACCGCGGTGCCGCATGACGCGCCACCCAGACATCGGCCAGGGCCAGTTCGGCACTGAACATGGCCTGGGTGCGATCGGACAGGTTGTGCGCCTCATCGACCAGCGCCGTCACCCGCCAGCGGTTTTCAGCCACCATCGGGGTGATCAGGGCGTGGTCGCTGAAGACCTGGTGGTAGTCGGTCACGACCACATCGGCCCAGCGCACCAGATCCTGGCTCAGGAAGTACGGGCAGATCTGATGGTCGCGCCCGATCTGGACCAGGGCGGGCTGGTCCAGCCACTGCTGCTGCACGGCTTGCACCCGGGCCTGGGGCAGCTTGTCGTAGAAGCCCTGGGCATAGGGGCACACGGCCCCATGGCACACCCGCCCTGGCGTGGGACCGGGCGCACTGCCGGGCGCCTGCATCGCCTGTGGCGCCTGCAGACACAGCCGCTCCTGCGCGCTGAGCTCCAGCACACGCAACGGCACGGCCGAAGCCATGTCTTTCGGGTCGGCCGGGGGCTGCAGCAATTGGCGCAGCCCCTTGAGGGCTTCGCGCCGACCGGTGTTTTTGGCGGTGGTGTACACCAGCTTGTCCAGCCGGTTCCTCGGCATGCGCCGCAGGGCCGGGAACAGCACCCCCAGGGTTTTGCCAACGCCCGTGGGGCCTTCTGCCAGGAGCAACTGGTTGCCCGTGATGGCCTCCACCACCCCCTGCATCAACATCATCTGCTCGGCCCCAATCGTGGGGTAAGGAAAGCGCAGGTGCCTCAGGGCCCGGTCGCGGGCTTGGCGATGGGCGCCCTCCGCCTGGGCCCATTGCAGGTATGGCAGCGCCCATGACCGCAATAACGCCGCCAGTTGATCGGCCGTGCAGCGGCGCACCTCTGCGCGCTCCTTGAGGCTGCCCACCTGCACGTAGACCAGCGCCAGCTCCACCTGGGCCAACCGCTCCTGCTGGCACAGCAATGCGCCGTACAGTTCCAGCTGGGCCCAGTCGAGCCGGCGCTTGAAGGGCGCAATGTCGTCCGCCTCGCCGTAGTGGCTCTTGATTTCCTCGATGCGCGCATGCGCCAGGTCCAGCACATCGATGCGGCCCTGGATACGAAGCTGCTGGAAGCGGCCGGTGACGCTGACCTCGGACTCGTGCCCCTCTGCCCGGCGCTGTGCAATGAGGCGGTGCACTTCCTGGCCCTCCTGGGCGGTGGGCCCCGGGGTGTGGCCGGGCATCAGGTCACCCTGCTTCGCCGAAAACGCAATCAGCGCCTTGGCAGAGACCGTGAAGGCGGGCGCCTCTGGCACGGCCTCTGCGGCAACCGCCTCGCAGGCAGCCCCGGGCGCGGGCGCCGACGACACGGGCCCGACTGGCCCAGCCTCCCCGTTGGTCACAGCGGCGCCTGGGCAGGCTCAACGTCACCGGGCCCGGCCATCGGCGACTTGGCCAGGGCCATCCACACGTGAAAGGGGAGCTCACGCATCGGCTGCACCACCGGCAGCCGCAGCACACGCAAGGTGTGCGCCGCCGCGGGTGAGGCCACCCAAGCCTCCCCATCCACCCCCTCGGTGAGCTGCCCGCCAGCACCGCCCTCCCCCTCGACGATCACACCGCAAGGCGGCGGGATCTCATGGGCTGCGGCGATCGGCTGGCCACGGCGGTCCAGGCCCAGCACGTACCACAGTTGGCTGGCCACGGCGCGGTAAGCGCCTCGCTTGTCGGGTTGCCCGAGGTCGCTCAGCAAATCGGCCCGGCTGACCTTGATTTCGTAGATGGCGGGCTCCAGGTAGGCCTGCACACTGCTGTGGCGCACGCTGTACACGTCGGGGATGCACAGGCGCCAGCGTGTGCGCTGCGGGGTGGGCATGGCCGCACCGTCCTCAAACAGCGCATCGGTGGCGGCGCCTGGGTGCATGGCGTCCGCCGGCACCGCCCCTGGCGTGGTGGCGCCCTCTTCCAACGCCACCAACTGGCTGCGGATCTTGGGGCCTTGCCAGACCAGGCGGCCTTGGGTGTGCTGCAGCCAGGTGCTGACCTTGTCCACCAGGGCCTGGTGGGGAGACCGGGTGAGCCGGTTCTGTTGACGGGTGTGCACCATGGCTTGCAGCCCCAGATCGGTGACCTGCACGGTGCAGTGGCCGCCGTGGCCGTGCACCCGGCGCAACAGGCCCGCGGCCATCAGCTCCGCCTCCAGCTCGTCCTGGCAAGGCCATCCCGCAGAGCGGAACACTTCCTGAAGCCGGCGCGCGTGGCGTCGGCTCCACCGAGGGCACAGGGCGGAAGGATCAAGCGTCATGGCCATGCAAGCGGATCAAGGCGGTGGCCAGGCCGGGGGGGGCTAGGGACACCGCTCACCGAATGGTCGGCGCGCTGTCCGCTGGGCATCCGTGGGACATGGATGAGCCCTCCGAGGCCCCCCACGGGAGCGGCCCACTGCACCCGGCTGAAACGGACTGCCCGGGTGGGCCGGCACAGCCCCGGCCGTGCCGTTGCACGGCCCCCACGGCCCCACCAGGCGATGGCTCTCAGGCTCAACGCTCCCTCAGCGCTTCGCGCATGTCGCTGAGCTGGGTCCCCACCGTCAACCCCTGCGGCCGGCGGCGCCTGAGCCACCATCGGCACACCCCGGCGACGCTGGCCACGCCCACCGCTCCCATCAGTCCAACCACCCAGACCGGGTCTGACACCATGCTTGCTCCCCAATCGTTGTTCGCACCAAAATATACTGTACAAACAAACAGTTCGCAATCATCACCACCGTACCGACACGATCAGTTCGCGATCAAGGCCTGCCATGTGAAGCATGGGCGGGGGGCCGAGCAAGCGAACCCGGTGCACATTGCACCACATGATGTGGTGCACTCAGTCCATGCGCACGCGTGCCCCGGGCCGTCGCGAGGCGGTGCACCAGGGTCACGGGGCTTTGCGTCAGACGGCCCTGCGGACCATGAGCTCCTTGATTTTGCCGATGGCCTTGGTGG
>CAZKDU010000163.1:0-5143 GCA_964551485.1 uncultured Burkholderiaceae bacterium | reverse complement strand
AGCGCCCCCTCCTTGGTCACGTGGCCAACCAGCACCACGGCCGTGCCACTGGCCTTGGCCGCGCGCGTGAGGTGGGCCGCGCACTCGCGCACCTGGGCCACCGAGCCGGGCGCCGACGTGAGCTGGTCCGAGTACACGGTCTGGATCGAGTCGATCACCGCCACTGCGGGCCGCTGGGCCGCCAGCGTGGCCAGGATTTTTTCGAGCTGGATCTCGGCCAGCACCCGCACTTGCGAGGCGCCCAGGCCGAGGCGGCGCGAGCGCAGCGCGACCTGGGCGCCACTTTCCTCGCCGGTCACGTAGAGGGTGTGGCCCCCACGTTCGCCCAGGCGGTGTGGCTCTCTGCCCCCTGAGGGGGCGCTCGCCCCCTGGGGCGGCGCGGCGGGGCTCGGTTGGCCCCCACGTTCGCCTGCGCGGTGGGGTGCCCTGCCCCCCGAAAGAGCGCTCGCCCCCTCGGGCGGCGCGGCGGGGTTCGGGCGGCCTTCGCCCGCGCGCTCCAGCGCGTCGAGCGCCTGCAGCAGCAGGGTGGACTTGCCGATGCCCGGGTCGCCGCCGATCAGCACCACCCCGCCGCCGACGATGCCGCCGCCGAGCACGCGGTCCAGCTCGGCCAGGCCGGTGGGGGTGCGCGCCACGTCCTGCGCCTCGATCTCGGACAGCACCGCCACCTCGGCGCCCGGGGCCAGGGCGGCAAAGCGGTGGCGGCCCGCGGCCGGGGCCTCGGCCACGCCCTCCACCAGGGTGTTCCAGGCGCCGCAGGCCGGGCACTTGCCCAGCCAGCGCGGGCTGCTGCCGCCGCAGTCGCTGCAGGTGTAGATGGTTTTGTCCTTGGCCATGGGGCCCGATTGTCGGGGCTGGGCCGCCCGGCTTGCCGCCGTGCCGCACCCGGGGCCACCGCGCCTCAGCCGCTGCGGTAGGCGCGCCGCACCTCGGCCACCTCGACCGAGTAGCGGGTGTACCAGCGCTCGCGGCCCAGGTGCTGCGCCATCAGGTGGTCGGCCTGGCGCTTCCAGGCGGCGATGTGGGCCTCGTCGGGCCAGTACGAGAGCGCCACCTCCTGGGTGCCCTCAGTCACGGCCACGAACTCCAGGCAGCCGAAGTCGCGCAGCGCCAGCGTGCGCAGCTGCGCGGCCACCTCGGTGTACTCGGCGTCCAGGGCGCGGGCCTGGGCCCGGAAGATCACCACGAACATGGGGCCGCCTCCTGCCGCACCACCGAAATACCCGCCGTGCCCACGGGCTCAGCCCCGCGGCAGGCCGGCGGCCAGGGCGCGTGTGAGCTCGGCCGCCCCCACGGCACGGCAGCCACGCGTGTTCTGCCCGGCCCACAGCGGCGAGAGGTCGCCGCTGCCACGCGCCTCGGCAGCGGCGCGCAGCGGCGCCAGCGCCGCCGTGGCCAGCGGGAAGGCCGGTGCCACCGGGTTCAGCGGCCCGAGCTCGCGCATCAGGCGGTTGACGATGCCACGCGCCGGCCGGCCGGTGAACAGCCGCGTGAGCGCGGTGTGGCGGGCCGCCTCGCTCTGCAGGGCGGCGCGGTGCAACGCGCTGGTGCTGGCCTCGGGGCACAGCAGGTAGGCCGTGCCCACCTGCACCCCGGCCGCGCCCAGGGCCATGGCCGCGGCCACGCCGGCGGCGTCGGCAATGCCGCCGGCGGCCACCACCGGCACCGGCACCGCCGCCACCACCTGAGGCAGCAGCGCGAAGGTGCCGGCCTGGGCGCTCAGGTCGTCGCTGAGGAAATGGCCGCGGTGGCCGCCGGCCTCCAGGCCCTGGGCAATCACCACGTCGGCGCCGTGCTGCACCAGCCAGCGCGCCTCGTCCACCGTGGTGGCCGAGGACAGCACGGTGGCGCCCCAGGCCTTGACGCGCGCCAGCAGCGCCGGCTCGGGCAGGCCGAAGTGGAAGCTCACCACCCGGGGGCGGAACTCGGCCAGCAGCTCGGCGGCCGCAGCGTCGAACGGCCGCCGGCCGGCGCCGGCCGGCACGCCGGCCAGGTCCACCCCGAGCTCGGCCGCATAGGGCGCGAGCGCCACGCGCCAGCGCGCCTCGTGCGCAGCGTCGGGCGCGGGCGGGGTGTGGCAGAAGAAATTGACGTTGTAGGGCCGGCCGCCGGCCTGCAGGGCCTGCAGCTCCTGGCGCATGGCCTCGGGCGTGAGCATGGCGCAGGGCAGCGAGCCCAGGGCGCCGGCCTGGCCCGCGGCCAGCGCCAGGGCGCTGACCTGCACCCCCGCCATGGGGGCCTGGATCAGGGGCAGCTCGGTGCCGAGCAGGGGGGTCAGGGTGGACGGCATGGCAGGGCTCCCGCGCGATGGCTGCGCGCAATGGTGACCATTGTGGCCAATGTGCGGCCGATCCGTGCAGCACACGGGCACAGTGTCCGGGGTGAGGCCCATCGGGTGACCGGTGGAGGGGCCCGGGCCGGGGGGCGGGGCCCCGGGCCGCGTGGTGCAGACGCCGCATGGCGACCCACCCAGGCCGGGATGGCGCCACCCATTGGGTGTGGCGGCCGGTGTCGGCACGCCAGCGCACACCCGGCACCGGGGCACGGCGCCCCGGCATGGCCGTGGGCGACAGCGGCGGGCACCGGGCTTTGGCATGATGCGCCCACCATGCACACCCCCATCAACCCCTTCAAGCAGGCGCTGGCGGCCGGCCAGAGCCCCATCGGCTTGTGGCTGGGCCTGGCCGACGCCTACAGCACCGAGCTGCTGGCCGGCACCGGTTTCGACTGGCTGCTGATCGACGGCGAGCACGCCCCCAACGACCTGCGCAGCAGCCTGGCCCAGCTCCAGGCCGTGGCCAGCGCCGCCAGCGCGCTGCCGCCGGGCACGGCGCCGCACCCGGTGCTGCGCCTGCCGGTGGGCGCGGGCGAGATGGGCACGGTGCTGATCAAGCAGGCGCTGGACCTGGGCGCCCAGACCCTGCTGCTGCCCATGATCGACACGCCCGAGCAGGCCGCCGAGGTGGTGCGCGCCACCCGCTATGCGCCCGAGGGCGTGCGCGGCATGGGCAGCTCGCTGGCGCGGGCCTCGCGCTGGCAGGCCTACCCGCGCTACGTGCACGAGGCCAACGACCAGGTCTGTGTGCTGGTGCAGGCCGAGACCGTGACGGCGCTGCGGCACCTGGACGCGATCGCCGCCACGCCGGGCGTGGACGGGGTGTTCATCGGCCCGGCCGACCTCAGCGCCTCCATGGGCCACCGCGGCCACGCCGACCACGCCGAGGTGGTGGCGGCCATCACCGACGCCATCACGCGCGTGCGCCGCGCCGGCAAGGCCGCAGGCATCCTGGCCACGCAGGAGGCGGCGGCGCGGCGCTGGCTGGCCGTGGGCGCGCAGTTCGTCGCCGTGGGGGTGGACACGCTGCTGCTGGGCGCGGCAGCGCGCGGGCTGCGCGCGCGCTTCAAGCCCGGTGCCCCCAAGGCGGCGGCGCCCGCCGGGTACTGACAGCGTCGGCACCTGGCACCCGGCGCCTAGCCCACACCTGGCATGCACCCGAGGCCCTGAGCCTTGAGCCCTGTCACGATCCACGTGCCGCATGTGGTGCCCGCAACCGGGGTCGAACCAGTGCGCCGTGACGCGGGCCGCCCACCCACAGATCGCTATCGAATCAATAGCAGATCATCAAGCATCGGCAAGGGCCACAGCCCGATTGGATTGATGACCCGGGCGGTGGGGCCGGTGTGGTCGGCGGCTCAGCCGACCGTGGTCGGCACGCGCGTGGCCAGCGCGCACATGAGCTCGTAGCCCACGGTGCCGGCGGCCTGGGCCACCTCGTCGATGGGCAGCACCGCGCCCTGCACGGCGCGACCCCAGAGCGTGACCTCGCTGCCCGGCTGGGCCTGCGGCACGGGCGTGAGGTCCACAGCGATCAGGTCCATGCTGACGCGGCCCAGGGTGCGGCTGCGCACGCCGTCCACCAGCACCGGGGTGCCGGTGGGGCAGTGGCGCGGGTAGCCGTCGGCGTAGCCGCAGGCCACCACACCGACGCGCATGGGCGCCTCGGCGCGGAACAGCGAGCCGTAGCCGATGCTGGCGCCCGCCGCCAGCGCCTGCACGGCGATGAGCCGGCTGCTCAGGCTGAGCGTGGGCTGCAGGTCCCAGTGGGCCACGTCGTGCCCGGGAAAGTCGGGCGCGCTGCCGTAGACGGCGATGCCCGGGCGCACCCAGTCGCCGCGCACGGCGGCGCTGTCGCCATGGCGCAGCACGGCTGCGCTGTTGGCCAGGCTGCGCTCGCCCGGCAGGTCCTGGGTGGTGCGCTCGAACACGGCGAGCTGGTCGGCCACGCCGGCGTCGCCGTCGGCGTCGCTGAAGTGGGTCATGAGCGAGATCTCGTCGACCTGCGGCAGGGCGTTCAGGCGCGTCCAGGCGGCGCGGTAGCGCGCGGGCGCAAAGCCAAGGCGGTTCATGCCCGAGTTCATCTTGAGGAAGACGCGGTGCGGCGCCTCGGTCTTGTGCGCGGCCAGCATGTCGACCTGGGCGTCGCAGTGCACCACGTGCCACAGGCCCAAGCGCGAGCACAGCTCCAGGTCACGCGGCTCGAACGCGCCTTCGAGCAGCAGGATGGGGCCGCGCCAGCCGAGCGCGCGCACGCGGCTGGCCTCGTCCAGGTCGAGCAGGGCAAAGCCGTCGGCGCCGCGCAGGCCCTCGAACACGCGCTCGATGCCGTGACCGTAGGCATTGGCCTTGAGCACGGCCCAGACCCGGGCGTCACCGGCGGCGGCGCGCAGGCGCGCGAGGTTGTGGCGCAGGGCTTCGGTGTGGACGGTGGCGTGGATCGGGCGGGGCATGGTCGAAGCGGCAGTGGCGCAGTCGGCGCCTGGGCGGCGCTGGAACCCCATTCTGGCAGAGCGACAGGCAGCGACAGACCGGCGTGATATAACCGGCCGTCACCTGGAGACAGACATTCCCCTGAACGGCGCCCGCCAGAGGCGCCCGCCCCTCAGCAGTTCATGAAGCGCGGTTTTTACACCATCATGTCGGCGCAGTTTTTCAGCTCGCTGGCCGACAATGCCTTGTTCGTGGCGGCGGTGGAACTGCTCAGGAGCAGCGGCGCGGCCGAGTGGCAGCGCGCCGCGCTGGTGCCTATGTTCGCGCTGTTCTACGTGGTGCTGGCGCCGTTCGTCGGCGCCTTTGCCGACGCCC
>CAZKDU010000162.1:0-5193 GCA_964551485.1 uncultured Burkholderiaceae bacterium | reverse complement strand
GCCGGCAGGCGTCTATGAGTTCGAGCTTCTCGGACAGAAAGCCGTAGCCGGGGTGGATGGCCTCGGCGCCGGTATCCAGCGCCGCGCCCAGGATGGCGTTCGCGTCCAGGTAGGAGTCGCGCGCGGGCGCCGGACCGATGCGCACGGCGCGGTCGGCTTCGCGCACGTGGCGCGCGTTGGCGTCGGCGTCGGAGTACACCGCCACGCTCTCGATGCCGAGCCGGCGGCAGCAGCGGATCACGCGGCAGGCGATCTCGCCGCGGTTCGCGATCAGGAGTCGTTTGAACACGCGGCCTCGTCCCTTCTACATCCGGTAGACCGGGCTGGGGCCGGTGAAGCGTGGCGTGCTCGCGTCCGCGAGTTCGAGACAGATGCCGAGCACGTCGCGGGTCTGGGTGGGCTCGAGGATGCCGTCGTCCCACAGCCGGGCCGTCGCGTAGTAGGGGTCGCTCTGGCTGTCGAACTGCCGGCGGGTCTCGGCCTCGAGCTTGGCGAGCGCGGCCTCGTCGGCGTCGCCCTTCAAGGACGCGCGGCGCAGATCCAGGAGCACCGTGCTCGCGACGTCCGCGCTCATGGTCGCGATGCGGCTGTTCGGCCAGGTGAACAGGAAACGCGGCGCGAAGCCGCGGCCGCTCATGCCGTAGTTGCCAGCGCCGTAGCTGCCACCGATCAGCACGGTGAAGCGCGGCACACGGGCGGTCGCCATGGCGTAGACCAGCTTGGCCGAGTGCTTGGCGATGCCGCCGCGCTCGGCCTCGGTGCCGACCATGAAGCCGGTGATGTTCTGCAGGAACAGCAAGGCGATGCCGCGCTGGTTGCACAGCTCGATGAAGTGCGCGCCCTTGACCGAGGCCTCGGAGAACAGCACGCCGTTGTTCGCCAGGATGCCAACGGCGTGGCCATGCAGGTGGGCCATGGCACAGACCAGGGTGCTGCCGTACTCGGGCTTGAACTCCTGCAGCTCGCTGTCGTCGACCAGGCGGCGCAGCACTTCGCGCACGTCGTAGGGCTGCTTGAGGTCCACACCCACGATGCCGCCGATCTCCTCGGCGCTGAAGCGCGACGGCCGCACCGCCCGGGTGGGCAGGGGCTGGGGCGGTGGCATGTTCAGGTGGCGCACGGCCTGGCGCAGCTTGGCCAGGGCTTGGCGCTCGTCGGCGGCCAGGTGGTCGGTCACGCCCGAGACACGGGTGTGCATGGCGGCCCCGCCCAGGGTTTCGCCATCGACCACCTCGTTGATCGCGGCCTTGACGATGGGTGGCCCCCCCAGGTGGATGCGGCCCGTGCCTTCGACGATGATGGCCTCGTCCGACAGCGCCGGGATGTAAGCCCCGCCCGCGGTGCAGCCGCCAAACACCACCGAGAGCTGGGGTAGGCCGTCGGCGCTCATCTGGCACTGCTGGTAGAAGGTGGTGCCAAAGTGGCCCCAGTCCGGGAACACCCGGTCCTGCTCGGGCAGGTAGGCGCCGCCACAGTCCACCAGGTACAGGCAGGGCAGGCGGTTCTGCCAGGCGATCTCCTGGGCGCGCACGTGCTTGCGCACGGTCTCCTGGAAGAAGCTGCCGCCCTTGACCGTGGCGTCGTTGGCAATCAGCATGCAGTGCACGCCCTCGACCACCCCGACGCCGGCCACCACCCCGGCCGCCGGCACCCCGTGGTCGTACAGCCCCCAGGCCGCCAGTGGCGCGATTTCCAGGAACGGCGAGCCCGGGTCTAGCAGCAGCTCGATGCGCTCGCGCACCGGCAGCTTGCCGCGCGCCACGTGGCGCTGCACCAGGCGTTCGCCACCGCCGGCCACGGCCCAGGCCAGGCGCTCGCGCAGCGTGGCCAGCAGCTCGGCGTAGGCGGCGGCGTTGCGCTCATAGCGCGCGTCGTGCGCCAGGGGCGATGCGGCGGCGGTCATGCGCCCTCCCCGCGCGCCACGCCGGCTTGCAGGCCCGCCACCAGCACGGCCGTGAGTTCGTCGGCCACGGCCTCGACCGGCCAGACCTTGTCGTCGAACCACTCGGTGGCCCAGTTCATGGCCCCGAACAGGAAATACTCGACGAGCTGCGGCTGGCGTTGCGGCGAGATTGCCCCTCGCTGCTGGAAGCCCTGCAACAGCTCCAGCCAGTAGGCCTCGTAGGCACGGCGCAGCGCCAGGTGGGCACGCCGCACCCGCGGCGGCACCTGGCCGAAGATGCGGATGTTGGCCGAGGTGAAGTCGTGCGACTGCAGCAGCCCGCGCAGGTGGGCCAGCACCGCGGCCTGCAGCGTGGCCTGCAGGCCACTGCCTGCAGGCAGTGCGTCCACGGCCGCGCGCACCGCGTCGAACACGCGCTGCACACCGATCTCCAGCACGCTGGCGATGATCTCTTCCTTGGAGCTGAAGTGGTAGTACAGGCTGCCGGCCTGCATGCCGCATTCGCTGGCGATGGCGCGCAGCGAGGTGGCTGCGTAGCCGTTGCGGCGGAACAGGCGCGCCGCGTTTTCCAGGATCAGTTGACGGGAGTCCATGGCCAGGTCCGGTCAACGCATGCGCTTGGCGATCTCGTCGAGCATGACCTCGGTGGCGCCGCCGCCGATGGCCTGGATGCGGGCGTCGCGCGCCATGCGCTCGATGGCCGACTCACGCATGTAGCCCATGCCGCCATGGAACTGCACACAGTCGTACATGACCTCGTTGACCAGGGTGCCGCACAGGGCCTTGAGCATGGACGCCTCGCGCACCACAGCCTGGCCCTGGGCGTCGCGCCAGGCGGTGTTGTACAGCAGGGCGCGTGCCGCTTCCACCTTGGCGCTGTGCAGGGCCAGGCGTTGGCGGATGACCTGCTTGTCCCACAGCGTGGCGCCAAAGGCCCGGCGCTGCGTGACCCAGTCCAGCGTCAGCTCGATGGCCCGGCCGGCCTCGCCCAGGGCCTGGGCCGCGAGCACGATGCGTTCGTTCTGCAGGTTCTTCACCAGGGCGTAGAACCCCTTGTGCTCCTCGCCCAGCAAGTGGTCGGCCGGCAGGCGGCAGTCCCGGAACACCAGCTCGGCAGTGTCGCTGGACAGCCAGCCGTGTTTCTTGAGCGGGCGCGCCACCTCGAAGCCAGGGGTGCCTTTGTCCACGATGAACATGGAGATCTGGTGGTTGCGGCCCGGTCCGCCGGTCTTGGCGGCCACGAAGAACACGTCGCCATGCACGCCGTTGGTGATGAACATCTTGCTGCCATTGAGCACCCAGTCCCCTCCCTCGCGCCGCGCCGTGGTCCGCATGGAGGCCAGGTCGGAGCCGGCGTCGGCCTCGGTCATGGCCACGGCTGCGATCTTGCGCCCAGCCACCAGGTCGGGCATGTAGCGAGCCTTCTGGTCCGGGTTGCCGGCGTGGTGCAGGTGCGGCGTGGCCATGTCGGTGTGGACCAGCACCGTGATGGCAAAACCCCCATAGGTCGAGCGCCCCAGTTCCTCGGCCAGCACCACGGTGGACAGGGTGTCCAGGCCGCTGCCACCATGCGCCGGCTCGAAGCGGATGCCCAGCAAGCCCAGGTCACCCATCTGGCGCAACACACCACGCGGGGTCTGGCCCTGCTCCTCCCACAGGTCGGCGTGGGGCAGCACCTGCTCGGCGACGAAGCGGCGCACGGTGTCGCGCAGCATGCTGTGCTCGGGCGTGAAGTACGGGTAGGCGTTGGCCAGGGTATCGGTGTGCATGGGTTGAATCTAACTAACAGTTGTTAGGTTGATGAAGCATAGGCAATACTGTCCTGAGCGTCAAGCCGGGTAGGCACGGAGAGAGAAGGAGCCCAGGCACCAGCCGGGGCCGCAGCGCCCGGCGCCGGCGTCAGGCCGGATGCACCAGCAGGATCACGGCCGAGGCCTGGAAGGCCGCCACCAGGCGGGTGCCTTGGGCCAGGTCCATCTGCTGCGCCGAGGCGGTGGTGACCACGGCTGTGATGTGACGCGCCACGCCCTGCAGCTGCAGGGCCAGCACCACCTCGGTGTTGACCGGGCCGTCGACCAGGCGGCTCACCGTGCCTTGGAAATGGTTGCCGGCGCTGCTGAGCGGGCTGTGTGCAGGCAGCAGGATCACCGAGCCGGCCTTGACCAGGGCGGTGACCTCGGTGCCCGGCTGCAGCGACAGGCCATCGGCCGACTCCCGCGTGACCTGGGCCGCCAGCTCATGCGCCTCGCCCAGCGCCAGCCGCACCTCGGCATTGACCGGGCCCCGGTCCACCCCGCGCACGCGGCAGAAGAACTGGTTGCGTGCACTGCTGCGCAGGCGCAGCCGCTGCAGGAAGCGGGCCAGTTCGGCCGGCTCCTGCGCCCCATCAGCCTGCAGGGCCGCAAAGGCCTGGTCGACCGTGTGCTGGCGGTCTTGCTCGACGGCACGGTACAGCGACACCAGCAGCCGGCCGAACCCGGTCAGGCTGGTGCCACCGCCACCGGAGCCACCCAGCGACTTCTCGACCACGGGCGCCGGGGCCAGGTTGTCGATCTCGTCGAGCGCGTCCCACGCGGCCTTGTACGACAGCGGCACCTTTTTCGCAGCCTGTGAAATCGACCCCAGCCGCTCGATCGCCTCCAGCAGGCGGATGCGTTTGTCGTTGAGCAGCAGGCCCAGCGAGGTGGTCAACTCCAGGCGCGACTGGAAGCCGGTGGCACGCAGTTCGGTCATACGCTGTATTTTTGATATCGCATCGACATTACCATGACCGATCAGCCAAGCCGGTGTACCTCACCCGGGCTGGGGCACCAGGCGGCCATGACAAGATCACACAGCCGCCCACAGCCACGCCCCGCTCAAGCGCCGGAATCAGCGTGCCGATCAAGGGTCAAGCAACGCAGTGCTCAGGCACGGGCAGGCACGCAGTCTGCAGCCCGGCCCAGGGATTCACTTCCCTGCAGCACCTGCTAGCAAGCCGACGCCATGTGCTGAGCCACCTCCAGCAAGGTCCGGCCTGCCGGGGTCAGGTGGGTGGAACCCCCTCCCACACCCCCCACTTTTTTGGCAATCAGCGCCACTCCGGCATCACGCTCGAGGCTGCTGATGTCTAGCCACGCCAGTTTGTAGCTGACCTTAGCGTCGCGTGCAGCCTGAGAGATCGAGTGACAGGCACCGATCTGGCGCAGCAGTTGCAGCCGCCGCTCCAGCACAGTGTTGCCAAACACCCGTGCCAGGTCAATACCCGGTTGCCAGGCGTCAGGCCCACGATGCTTTTCAGTGGGTCCGGT
>CAZKDU010000161.1:0-5206 GCA_964551485.1 uncultured Burkholderiaceae bacterium | reverse complement strand
GCCTTGTAGAGCCAGTGCGCGGCCACACCGGACTCGGCCACCACGTGCATGGCCTCGGTTCGCATCTGGAATTCCACGTTCACCCCAGACGGCCCGACCAGGGTGGTGTGCAGCGACTGGTAGCCGTTGAGCTTGGCGATCGCGATATGGTCCTTGAACTTGCCCGGCACCGGCTTGTAGAGCTGGTGCAGCAGGCCCATGGCGGTGTAGCAGTCGGTGATGCTGGGCACGATCACGCGAAAGCCGTAGATGTCGGTCACCTGGGCAAAGCTCAGGTGTTTCTCGTCCATTTTGCGGTAGATCGAGTACAGCGTCTTCTCGCGTCCTGCGATGCGCACCGCCATGCCGGCCTGGGTGAACACCTGTTCGACCTCGCGCTGCACCTTCTGCATCAGGTCACGCCGGCGGCTGCGTGCCTTGGACACGGCCTTTTGCAGGATGGCGTAACGCCAGGGCCGCAGGTGCCGGAACGACAGGTCCTGCAGCTCGCGGTAGGTCTGGTTCAGGCCCAGTCGGTGGGCAATCGGGGCGTAGATGTCCAGCGTCTCGGAGGCGATGCGTGCCCACTTGCTGCGCGGCACGTCGGACAGCGTGCGCAGGTTGTGGCTGCGGTCGGCCAGCTTGACCAGGATCACGCGCACGTCGCGCGCCATGGCCAGCAGCATCTTGCGGAACGACTCGGCCTGGCTTTCCTCGCGGGTGTTGAACTGCAGCTTGTCGAGCTTGGTCAGGCCGTCCACCAACTCGGCCACCGGCACGCTGAAGCGCTCGATCAGCTCGGGCTTGGTGATGCCGCAGTCCTCCATGGCATCGTGCAGCAGGGCCGCCATCAGGGCCTGAGCGTCGAGCTTCCATTCGGCGCATTGGGCGGCCACCGCAATCGGGTGGGTGATGTAAGGCTCACCGTTGTTGCGCAGCTGGCCCAGGTGGGCTTCGTCGGCGAAGCGGTAGGCGCGGCGCACCTGTTCGACGTCAGCCGCCTCCAGGTAGTCAAGGCGGGCCGTGAGCGCGGCAAAACTGGCCGCAGCGGCGTTGGCGGCGGCCGGGCTGGGGTGCGCTGGCGCCGCCGTGCGCATGGCGGAGGGCTTGGCCGAGGGAGGCAGCGTGGCGCTCATGCCTCAAATGTAGCGTGTGGCGTGGGTGCCACGCCGGGGCCAACAAAAAAGGCACTGCGGGGCAGTGCCTTTGGTGCGACGGGGATAGAGCAGCTGGCTCAGCCCGGGACCTTTTTGAGCATTTCCAGGCCGATCTTGCCTTCGGCGATCTCGCGCAGCGCGGTCACGGCCGGCTTGTTTTTGCTCTCGATCTTGGGGGCATGGCCCTGGCTCAGCATGCGGGCGCGGTAGGTCGCAGCCAGCACCAGCTGGAAGCGGTTGGGGATCTGCTGCAGGCAGTCTTCGACGGTGATGCGGGCCATGGGCTCTCCGGGGTTCAGGCGATGTTGAGGGCTCGGAAGGTGTCGGCGCGGGCGCGGCGCTGGGCCGAGTATTTGAGCCGCTGGGCGTGAACAACCGCTTTCAGGTCGAAAAGCGCACGCTCGAACAGTTCGTTGATTATAACGAAGTCGAACTCACTGGCCTGGGCCATCTCGGTGGCCGCATTGAGCAGCCGCAGGTCGATCACCTCGGGCGCGTCCTCGCCGCGCCGCTCCAGCCGGGCGCGCAGTTCCTCCCAGCTCGGCGGCAGGATGAACACCAGCACCGCGTTGGCGAAGATCCTCTTGATCTGGATCGCGCCCTGGAAGTCGATCTCCAGGATCACATCGGCGCCCTGGCCGATGCGCTCCTCAATGGCCTTGCGCGAGGTGCCGTAGCGGTTGCCGTGCACGTTGGCCCATTCCAGGAAGGACTGTGCCTCGACCATGGCGTCGAACTCCTGGGGCGAGACGAAGAAGTACTCGCGCCCGTGGCGTTCCTGGCCGCGCGGTGCCCGCGTGGTGTGAGAGACCGAGGGCTGGACCCGGGAATCCAGCTCCAGCAAGGCCTTCACCAGGCTGGATTTGCCGGCCCCACTGGGGGCCGCCACCACAAAAAGATTACCGGGGTAGTCCATGTCGACAGGGCGTTGTTTGCTATGAATATTGTAGCGTCACTCGAGGTTTTGGACCTGCTCGCGCATCTGCTCGATCAGCACCTTCATGTCCACCGAGATGCGGGTCATCTCCAGCACGGCCGACTTGGAACCCAGGGTGTTGGCCTCGCGGTGCAGTTCCTGGATCAGGAAGTCCAGGCGCTTGCCGATCTCGCCGCCCTTGCCGAGCAGCCTGTCGATTTCTTCCAGGTGGGCGCCCAGGCGCGTCAGCTCTTCGGCCACGTCGATACGGATGGCGAAGGCCGTGGCCTCAGACAGCGCGCGGTCCTGCGCGGCCTCACTCGGCGGGGCGTCGCTGGTCAGGCCCATGGCCTCCTTCCAGCGTTCCAGGAAACGGCTGCGCTGCTGTGCCACCAGCTGCGGCACCAAAGGGGCAGCCTGGGTGGCGAGTGCGCGCAGCGCCGCCACATGGCCTTGCAGCATGGTGGTCAGGCGCTGGCCTTCGCGGGCGCGGGCGGCCAGCAGCTGGGTCAGCACCTCGTCGGCCAGGGCCAGCACGGCCGTGGCGTCGAGTGTGCTGGGCGCGGTCTGGGCGCTGGACAGGCGCAGCACGTCGGCCACGCTCAAGGCCTGGGCCTGGGGCAGCCAGGCGCGCACCCCGTCCTGCAGGGCATTCAGGCGTTGCAGCAGGCGTGGCGAGGGGTCGGGCAGGCTGGCATCACTGGCCTGTTCCAGGGTCAGGCGCAGCTCGACCTTGCCACGCTTGAGGCGGGTGGCGAGCCGGTCGCGCAGCACAGGCTCGTGGCTGCGCAACTCTTCGGGCAGGCGAAACGCCAGGTCCAGGAAGCGGCTGTTGACGCTGCGGATTTCCAGGCCCAGGCGGGCCGTGCCGGCGCTTGTGGTGCCCGGGGTGGCCGTCGGTGGCGCCACCTCGGATTGGCCACTGGCGAAGCCGGTCATACTGTAAACTGCCATGGCTGCTTGCAAGGGTTGCAGAAAGTTGTCCTGGCCCCGAGGATAACCGGGCGGCCCGCCCGGCGGCCTGCCGTCTGCACCCATGACCCCACCCAAACCCGCGCCCCTGGCCCCCAACACCCTGGTGGGCGGCTACCGCATCGTGCGCAAGCTCGCGGCCGGCGGCTTCGGGGTGGTCTATCTGGCGCTCAATGCCCAGGACGAACAGGTGGCCATCAAGGAGTACCTGCCGTCTTCCCTGGCCACGCGGGCGGCGGATGAGCGCTCGCCCCAGGTGGCACCCGACAAGCTGTCGCTGTACCGGCTCGGTCTGAAGAGTTTCTTTGAGGAAGGCCGCTCGCTAGCCCAGATCTCGCACGGCGCGGTGGTCAGCGTGCTGAACTTTTTCCGCGAGAACGACACCGTCTACATGGTCATGAACCACCTGGAGGGCGCGACCCTGCAGGACTACATCCTGACCGCGCGCGACCTCAAGCGCGACAAGGTGTTCCGCGAGTCCACCATCCGCTCGCTGTTCGACGAGATCCTGCGCGGCCTGCGCGTGGTGCACCAGCACAAGATGCTGCACCTGGACATCAAGCCGGCCAACATCTTCATCACCGACGACGACCGCGCCGTGCTGATCGACTTCGGTGCCGCGCGCGAGGTGCTCAACAAAGAGGGCAACTTCGTGCGCCCCATGTACACCCCGGGCTTTGCCGCGCCCGAGATGTACCGGCGTGACGCCACCTTGGGGCCTTGGACCGACATCTACGCCATTGGCGCCTGCATGTACGCCTGCATGCAGGGTTACCCCCCGAGCGATGTGCCCCAGCGCGCCGAGAAAGACCGGCTCGGCCTGTCGCTGGCGCGCCAGCGCGGCATCTACTCGGACCAGCTGATCGAGACGGTGGAATGGTGCATGGCACTGGACCCGCTGTCGCGTCCGCAATCGGTGTTCGCACTGCAGAAGCTGCTCGGCCAGGAGGGCGAGCGCCGCTACAGCAAGCTGTCCATGACCGAGAAGATGCGCATGCAGCTCGACGACGTGCTGCTGGATGTGAAGAAGAACGTGCGTGGCCTGACCGACATCGGAGGGCGCAACCCATGAAGTTCTCGGTATTCCAGGTCAGCCGCCAGGGCAGCCGCGAAAAGAACGAAGACCGCATGGGCTACAGCTACACCCGCGAGTCCGGCCTGTTCCTGCTGGCCGACGGCATGGGCGGTCACCCCGAAGGCGAGGTGGCGGCCCAGCTCGCGCTGCAGACCATCTCGGCGCTGTACCAGAAGGAGGCCCACCCCCAGGTGCGCCAGCCGCAGGACTTTCTGAGCACGGCCTTGATGGCCGCGCACTACCAGATCCTGCGCTACGCGAGCGAGCGTGCCATGCTGGACACGCCGCGCACCACCCTGGTGGCGGCCCTGGTGCAGGACGGCGCGGCGCACTGGGTGCACTGCGGCGACTCGCGCCTGTACCTGATGCGCGACGGCCATCTGCACACCCGCACGCGCGACCACTCCTACCAGGAGCAGCAGGCCCAGGGCCTGCTGCCCAGCGATGCCGCGCTGAACCGCAACGTGTTGTTCACCTGCCTGGGCTCGACCACGCGCCCGGTGTTCGATCTGGCCGGCCCGCTGCCGCTGCGCCAGGGCGACAAACTGCTGCTGTGCTCCGACGGCCTGTGGGGCGTGCTGGAGGAGGCCGACATCGTGCGCGAACTCGGCCGCCGCCCGGTCACCGAGGCCGTGCCCCTGCTGGTCGACCAGGCGCTGCGTCAGGGGGGACCACACGGCGACAACGTCACCGCCGTGGCCATGGAATGGGAAACCCCGGACGCCTTTGCCTCTACCCACGGGGTGGCCACCAACCCCATGGGCGAGGAGGTATTCGCCTCCACCATCCAGGCCGAACTGCTCGACACCTTGGTCGACGAGCTGGACGACGCCGCCATCGAGCGCTCCATCGCCGAGATCAACGAAGCCATCCGCCGCACCGCCGCGCGCAAACCCTGACGCCCCCGATTGTCCTGTCTGTCTGTCTGTCTGTCTGTCTGTCTGTCTCCCTGTTTGCTGAAAGCCCGCATGAGTGAATTTGTCCGAAGCGGCGGCCGCGCCGCCCACCAGCTGCGCCCGGTGCGCATCACCCGCCGCTACACCATCCACGCCGAAGGCTCGGTGCTGATCGAGTTTGGCCACACCAAGGTGCTGTGCACGGCCTCGG
>CAZKDU010000160.1:0-5252 GCA_964551485.1 uncultured Burkholderiaceae bacterium | reverse complement strand
GCCGGTGTGGGGCATCAGCGCCTGGGTCACGGGGTGGCTGGGCTGGCCGGCAAAGGCTTTGCTCACCTCGGCCTGCCACCAGGCCAGCTTGTTGTGGGCCACGCCGGGGTCGTGCACCTCGTCGACCACGTCGTCCACCTCGCGGCAGAAGGCATAGAAGGCGGTGATGGCGGCGCGCCGCGGCGGCGGCAGGAACAGGAAGGCGTAATAGAAGCTGCTGCCCGAGGTGGCGGCTTTCTGCTGGACGTACTGCTCGGGGGTCATGCAGGCGATTGTCCCATTGTGTTCCGTGGTGCCGGGCGGCCCCGTGTCGGGGTGGGTCACCACCGTGGCTGCCGTGAGCAAGGGTGGCGGTCCGTGGCCACGGCGGGGCGGCGGTTGTTGTTGTTGTTGTTGTTGTTGTTGTGGGCCACGTAGGCGGTCTGGTGTGGGGGCGCGCGGGCCGCCGCGGGTCAGCCGCTCACATGCGCAGCGCGCGCCAGGCCAGCCGCGGCAGGTCGCGTGCGCCCAGCTTGGGGCGCTGGGCCAGGGTGTCGAAGCCCAGCCGCTCGATGTGGTCGAGCACGCGCAGCCCTCCCTGCACCACCAGGCGCAGCTCCCAGCCCAGGCGGCCCGGCAGGCGGTGCACGAGCGGGGCACCCTGGTGCATCAGAGCCCTGGCCCACTGGACGTTTTCTGCTATCAATTTGAGAGCGTTTGGGGTAGCGGGGCGCTGCGCCAGGGTGGCGGTGTCCACACCATGCGCGGCGCAGCGGTCCTGCGGCAGGTAGTGGCGGCCACGCGCCAGGTCCTGGCCCAGGTCCTGCCAGAAGTTGATGAGCTGCAGTGCGCTGCAGATGGCGTCGCTCTGCGCCAGCGCACCGGGCTCGGCCACGCCGTACAGGTGCAGCAGCAGCCGGCCCACCGGGTTGGCCGAGCGCGCGCAGTAGGCGAGCAGCTCGGCACGGTCGGCGTAGGCGCTGGCGTCGCGGATCTTGCGCACGTCCTGCTCGAAGGCGTCGAGCAGGTCGTGCAGCGGCCCGGGTGGCAGGGCATGGCGCCGCACCGCCTCGGCCAGCGGGCCGAACACCCAGGCCCAGCGCGGCGAAGGGGCCTGGCCGGCCAGCAACGCGGTCAGGTCGGCACGGTAGGCGGCCAGGTCGGCCAGGCGCGCCTGCGGGGCGGCATCGCCCTCGTCGGCCAGGTCGTCGGCGGTGCGGGCGAAGTGGTAGAGGGCCACCACGGCCGGGCGCAGCCGCGCCGGGCAGAGCCAGGACGCGACCGGGAAGTTCTCGTAGTGATCAATCGCCATGGGGCTGTAGGTGGGGGTGGGGCAGGCAGGCGTGAGGGCCCGACCCGGTCGAGGCAGGGGTTGCCTGCCATCAAAAAGTCATGAAGCCGATTGTCCTGTGGAAATTTCTGTCTGAGGCGGCGGCCCTGGAAATGTTGCAATGCACAAAATTTGCGCCTATCGTTCGCCCCGTGTTGGACTTTTGACACTTCCATGAACGCCCTGACGCTTGAACCCGGCAGCCCCACACCCGCCCTGCGCCCCTCGGCCCAGGCCAGCTTGATGCTGGCTGCGTTGGGGGTGGTGTATGGCGACATCGGCACCTCGCCGCTGTACGCGCTCAAGGAGTGCCTGAGCCCGGCGCACGGGGTGGTGCTCACGCCCGATGCGGTGCTGGGCCTGCTGTCGCTGGTGTTCTGGGCGCTGATGGCGGTGGTCACGCTCAAGTACGTGGTGTTCGTGCTGCGTGCCGACCACGACGGCGAGGGAGGCATCCTGGCGCTGCAGGCGCTGGCGCGACACGCCGTGGGCGGGGCCGCGGCACGGCCCTGGCTGTTGGGCCTGATCACCGTGCTGGGCCTGTTGGGCGCGGCCATGTTCTATGGCGACATCCTGATCACGCCGGCCATTTCGGTGCTGTCGGCGGTGGAGGGCCTGGAGGTGGTCACGCCGGTGTTCCGCCCCTACGTGCTGCCGCTGACCGTGGCCATCCTGGTCGGCCTGTTCCTGGTGCAGCGCCAGGGCACGGGCGCGGTGGGTCGCATGTTCGGCCCGGTCATGCTGCTGTGGTTCGCCACCCTGGGGGTGCTGGGGGTGCAGCAGATCGCCCAGGCGCCGCAGGTGCTGGCCGCGCTCGACCCGGGCTGGGGCCTGCGTTTCCTGGCCAGTCACCCGGGCCAGTCGCTGGCGGTGCTGGGCGCGGTGTTCCTGGCCGTGACCGGCGGCGAGGCGCTGTACGCCGACATGGGCCACTTCGGCGCCCAGGCGATCCGCCGCGCCTGGCTGTTGGTGGCGCTGCCGGGCCTGGTGCTCAACTACTTCGGCCAGGGTGCCCTGGTGCTGGCCGACCCGAGCGCCATCGACAACCCGTTTTTCCGCCTGGTGCCCGGCTGGGCCGTGCTGCCCATGGTGGTGCTGGCCGCCGCGGCCACGGTGATCGCCTCGCAGGCTGTGATCTCGGGCGCGTTCTCCATGACCACCCAGGCCATGCGCATGGGCTACCTGCCGCGCCTGCGCATTGTGCAGACCTCGGGCGAGGCCATGGGCCAGGTCTACCTGCCCGGCCTGAACTGGCTGATGATGGGCGGCGTGCTGCTGCTGGTGCTGGGTTTCAAGAGCTCGAGCGCGTTGTCGGCGGCCTACGGCATTGCCGTGTCGCTGACCATGGTCACCACCACTGTGCTGGCGGCCCTGGTGGCCTGGCGGCTGTGGCGTTGGAACCGCTGGCTGGTGCTGGCGGGCGCGGGGGCGTTGCTGGCCGTGGACATGCTGTTCGTGGTGGCCAACAGCCTGAAGATCGCCGAGGGCGGCTGGCTGCCGCTGGTGGTGGCGGCCCTGGTGCTGCTGGTGTTCACCACCTGGGCGCGCGGACGCCGACTGAGCCGCGCCGCGGCCGAGGCCTGGCAACTGCCGCTGCGCCCCTTCGTGCAGGCGCTGGCGGATGGTGGCCTGCCACACCGGGTGCGTGGCACGGCGGTGTTTTTGACCGCGCAGCCCGAGGCCGTGCCGCACGCCCTGCTGCACAACCTCAAGCACAACCAGGTGCTGCACCAGCATGTGGTGGTGCTGACCGTGCTGGCCTGCGACACGCCACGCGCTGATGCGAGCGAGCGCATTCAGGCCGAGGACCTGGGCCACGGCTTCTGGTGCGTGACCGCGCGCCATGGTTTCATGGAGCGCCCGGACGTGCCCGAGCTGATGAAGGTGCTGTCCTACCAGAAGGGCATCCCGGCCGAGGCCATGCTGACCTCGTACTTCACCTCGCGCGAGAGCGTGGGCGAGGCCCGCATCACCGGCCTGGCGCGCTGGCAGCAGGCCCTCTTTGCCTGGCTGCACCGCAACGCCGGCCGCGCCTCCGACTACTTCAACCTGCCGGCCAACCGTGTGGTGGAGCTGGGGCGGCGGCCCGCCGCCTGAGCGCGGACCGGCTGCCCGTGCCCTGCGCATGGCGCATGGGGTGGTGGCCCGCCAGCTGGCGGCCACCGTTTGGACGCCCCCACCGGCTTGACAGCCGGGGATGATCTGACTTAGATTACTAACCAGTCAGTCATTAATTGCGAGGCGCAACAGGTGCCTCGCCACCAAGGGGTTCCCATGTCCACACACCGTCACGCCGCCCTGCTCGGCCTGCTGGCCAGCGCGGCCTTGCTGGCCGCCTGTTCCAAGCCGGCACCGCCCGAAGAACCGGTGCGCGCGGTCAAGCTCATGACCGTGGGCGTGGCCGGCCTGCAGTCGGCCCACGAGTACGCGGGCGAGGTGCGTGCGCGGGTGGAGTCACGCCTTGGCTTCCGGGTCGCGGGCAAGCTCACGCAGCGCCCGGCCGAGCCGGGTCAGCGCGTCAGGGCCGGCCAGCTGCTGGCCCAGCTCGACCCGCAGGACTACCGGCTCGCGGCCGACGCCTCGCGCGCCCAGCTCACCGCGGCGCAGACCCAGCGCGACCTGGCGCAAAGCGACTTCAAGCGCTTCCAGGCGCTGCGCGACCAGGGCTTCATCAGCGGTGCCGAGTTGGAGCGCCGCGAGGCTTCGCTGAAGGCGGCCCAGGCCACGCTGGAGCAGGCCCAGGCCCAGCTCGCGGGGCAGGGCAATCAGGCCGCCTACACGCGCCTGCTGGCCGACGCGGCCGGTGTGGTGACGGCGGTGGACGCCGAGCCAGGCCAGGTGGTGGCGGCCGGCGCCCCGGTGGTGCGGCTGGCCCAGGACGGCCCGCGCGACGTGGTGTTTGCCGTGCCCGAGGACAAGCTGGGCACGCTGCGCCTGGGCCAGGCGGTGCAGGTGCTGCCCTGGGGTACGGGAGGGGAGCCGCTGGCAGGCACGCTGCGCGAGCTGGCGGCCAGCGCCGACCCGGTGACCCGAACCTTCCAGGCCAAGGTGGCCCTGCCGGCCCATCAGGCGTTGCCCCTGGGCTGCACGGTCACCGTGCGGCCCGAACCGCTGGGCCAGGCTGGCCTGCAGGTGATCAAGCTGCCGACCAGCGCACTGCGCCAGGACGGCGGCGCCACCGCGGTCTGGGTTTACGAACCGGCCGGCTCGGTGGTGCGCTCGCAGGCGGTGCAGGTGGCCACGGCCGATGGCAACGAGGCGGTGATCGCCGCTGGCCTGCAGCCGGGTCAGCAGGTGGTGGTGGCTGGCGTGCACGTGCTGCAGCCGGGCCAGAAGGTCACGGTGTACCAGGAAAAACAGGCTGCAGCCCTTGCCACATCTGCCCGAGGTGCTATCAATCCCGTAGCAGCCGGGGCGCGTGCCTCGGCCGCTGGTGCGGCGGCAAATGCAGCGAGTGCGGCGGCCGCCCAGGCCGCCACGGCTTCGGCGTCGGCCGCGCGGTGAGGTGACCATGGCTGCACACGACGACACCGCGCGCCCCGGTTTCAACCTCTCCAAGTGGGCGCTGGACCACCCGGCGCTGACGCGCTACCTGATGGTGGTGCTGCTGTTGCTGGGCTTTGCCTCGTACTTCCAGCTCGGCCAGGACGAAGACCCGCCGTTCACCTTCCGGGCCATGGTGGTGCGCACCCTCTGGCCAGGCGCCACCGCGCAGCAGGTGGCCGAGCAGGTGACCGACAAGCTCGAGCGGGTGCTGCAGGAGGCACCCTACGCCGACAAGATCCGCAGCTACTCCAAGCCCGGCGAGTCGATGATCATCTTCCAGATCAAGGACTCGTCCAAGCCGGGTGACGTGGCCAACGTCTGGTACACGGTGCGCAAGAAGATCGGCGACATGCGCGGCACCCTGCCGCAGGGCGTGATCGGCCCGTTCTTCAACGAC
>CAZKDU010000159.1:0-5271 GCA_964551485.1 uncultured Burkholderiaceae bacterium | reverse complement strand
CTGACCGCGAAGGCCACCGACGAGTTATTGACGATGTTCATGCTCTCGCTGGTCAGCGGCGGGATGACGATGCGAAACGCCATCGGCAGCAGCACGTAGCGGTAGGTCTGCGGCAGCGTGAAGCCCATGGCCAGCCCGGCATTGCGCTGGCCGCGCGGCAGGCTCTGGATGCCGGCCTTCACCTGCTCGGCAATGCGCGCCGAGGTGAAGAAGCCCAGCGCGATCACCACCAGCACAAAACTCGGCACCTGCTGCAGCGGCTTGAAGAGCCCGGGGATCACGTGGTACCAGAGGATGATCTGCACCAGCAGCGGGATGTTGCGGAACAGCTCGGTCCAGGCGTTGCCCAGGCCCGACAACCACTTGCTGGGCGTGGTGCGCAGAATGCCCATGAGCGAGCCCATCACCAGGGCGATGGCCAGGGCCAGCAAGGCCACCGAGAGGGTCCAGCCCCAGGCCGACACCATCCACTGCCAGTACGTCGGGTCCTTGCCACCCGGGTCCTGGAAAAACACCTGCCAATCCCACGTCATGTGCGTGCTCCTGCGCGGTTGTATGAACGCCCGGCGCGAGCCATCTCACCAGATGGCGCGGCCAGACGATGGGCCAGCAGGACGGCCCTGCCGGTCTGGCCGGCCCGGGTGGCCGGCCATGGCCTCAGCGGGCTTATTGCTTGGCCGCGTAGCTTTCCATGGGATCGCTGTTCGGGGCCTTGAGCGCGGCCTTCAGGGTGTCGCTCATGGGCAGGCCGACCTTGGCGCCGGTGGGCGGGGTCGGCTCCAGGAACCACTTGTCGTAGAGCTTGTAGATCTCGCCGGACTTGGTCAGATTGGCAATCGTCTTGTTGATCACCTTGAGCAGCTCGGCGTCGTCCTTGCGCACCATGATGGCAATCGGCTCGACCGACAGCACCTCACCAACGATCTTGTAGTCGGCCGGGCTCTTGGAGCGTGCGATCAGGCCAGCCAGCAGGCTGCCGTCCATCACGAACACGTCGGCGCGGCCAGACTCGAGCAGCAGGAAGCTGTCGGCGTGGTCCTTGCCGAACACCTCCTTGAACTCCACGCCCGAGGCGCGCTTGTTCTTGCGCAGCGTCTGCACGCTGGTGGTACCGGTGGTGGTGGCCACGGTCTTGTCCTTCAGGTCGGCCACCGACTTGATGCCCGAGCTGGCCTTGGTGGCGATGCGCACCTCTTCCACGAACGTGGTGTTGGCAAAGCTCACGTCCTTGGCGCGGGTGGCGTTGTTGGTGGTGGAGCCGCACTCCAGGTCCACCGTGCCGTTCTGCACCAGCGGGATGCGGTTCTGCGAGGTCACGGGTTGGTACTTGACCTCGAGCTTCTTGCCGACCACCTTCTCGATGTCCTCGATGGCACGCTCGCAAATGGCCACGTGGTAGCCCACGTACTTGCTGCCACCCAGCGTGTAGGACAGCACCCCCGACGACTCGCGCACCCCCATTGTGATGCTGCCCGAGGCCTTGACCTTGGCCAGGGTGTCGGTCTGGGCCAGGGCGCCCGTGGTGGCCAATGCCGCCACAGTCAACGCCAATAGTTGCTTCTTCATGAGGTCTCCTTGGGGTAGGGGTGAACAGAACAGGGTTGAAGATTCATTCTAGAGAGTTCAGGCTTCGGGCATACCCGTAGGACTACGCATGCGCCCGGGCCCGGCGCGGCGGCACAATCCCCAGCCTGGTGCGCCTGACCCGATCCGGTGAGCCCACCCCATTGCCCATAGCAGCCTTTGTGCCACATCGGTCGCAGCGGGCCGGCTCAGGGCTGGCGGTGCATGGGCTGGGTCAGGGCCTCGGGCACCAGCAGGCGCTCCATCTCGGCGTGCGCCATGATGCCCAGCGACTCGGCCACGTCTGCAATGGGCGCGCCGGTGGCGATGGCGGTCTTGGCAATCAGCGCGGCCTTCTCGTAGCCGATGATGGGGTTGAGTGCCGTCACCAGCGTGACCGACTCGCGCACCCGGCGCGCCAGCAGCGCGTGGTTGGGCTCGATGCCGGCCACACAGTTGGTCTGCAGGGTCTGGCAGGCCTGGCTCAGGTGTTCGATGCTCTTGAACAGGCTCCAGCCCATGATGGGCTCGAAGGCGTTGAGCTGCAGTTGCCCGGCTTCGGAGGCCATGGTCACGGTCATGTCGTTGCCAATGACCTCGAACGCCACCTGGTTCACCACCTCGGGGATCACCGGGTTGACCTTGCCCGGCATGATGCTGGAGCCAGCCTGGCGAGCGGGCAGCCGGATGTCGCCAAAACCTGCCTGCGGTCCGCTGGAGAGCAGTCGCAGGTCGTTGCAGATCTTGCTGAGCTTGGTGGCCACGCGCTTGAGCACGCCCGAGAGCTGCACGAACGCCCCGGTGTCCTGCGTGGCTTCGACCAGGTTGCCGGCCTTCTCCACCGGGATGCCGCTGACCTCGGCCAGGCAGCGGCAGGCCAGCTCGGCGTAGCCGGCCGGTGCGTTGATGCCGGTGCCGATGGCGGTGGCGCCAAGGTTGATCTCCTGAATCAGCGCGCGCGCCTCGCGCAGCCGCGCCTCGTCCTCGCCCAGCATCACGGCGTAGGTCGAGAACTCCTGGCCCAGCGTCATGGGCACGGCGTCCTGCAGCTGGGTGCGGCCGATCTTGAGCACACCGCGAAACGCGTCGGCCTTGACCTCGAAGCCCTGGCGCAGCGTGGCCATGGACACCAGCAGCCGCTCGATCGCAGTCCACAGCGCCAGCCGCAGCGCGGTGGGGTAGACATCGTTGGTGCTCTGCGAAGCGTTCACGTGGTCGTTCGGGTGCAGCACGTCGTAGCGCCCTTTTTCGTGCCCCAGCTTCTCCAGCGCCAGGTTGGCAATGACCTCGTTGGCGTTCATGTTGGTTGAGGTTCCGGCGCCGCCCTGGATCACGTCCACCACAAACTGGTCGTGCAGGCGCCCGGCCACCAGCTCGTCGCAGGCCAGGATGATGGCGGCCGCGCGCGACCGGTCCAGCACCCCTAGGTCGGCGTTGACGCGCGCCGCGGCGTTCTTGACCCAGGCCAGCGCCCGGATCAGATCGGGCATGGCCGAGATGCGCGTGCCCGAGATCGGGAAGTTCTCCACCGCGCGCGCCGTGTGCACCCCCCAGTAGGCCTCGGACGGGATCTGGCGCTCTCCCAGGAAATCGTGCTCGGTGCGGAAGGCGGTGGTGGCGGCGTCGGTGGGCGTGAGGGTCATGGCGGGCTCGCAGGTGGTCAAGCTGCGCCCACTGTACGCCCGGGTCCGGCAAAACACCAATGCCGTTTGCCCGCGCCCTCATGCAAAAAATTTATAAAGCTGCGCTGCGCTTGCGCTGGCTTTCCAGGTGCTTCCACAAGGCCTGGGCTGCGCCCTTGGCGGCGGCGCGAGCGTGCGGTTTTTCGCGGTAGGCGCGCACGTCCACGGTCATGGCCAGGGCCGGGTCGCCCGGGGCCACGGCGCTGACCAGGCGGTGCGCGCGCAGCTCCTTGCGCACCGAGCTGTGCGGCAGGAAGGCGATGCCATGGCCCTCGACCGCCATGGCCTTCAGGCCCTCGGCCATGTCGGTCTCGTAGACACGGTCCAGGTGCATGGGCTCGGCCGCCTGCTTGAGAATGAGCTCGACCACACGCCCCAGGTAGGCGCCGGTGGCATAACCCAGGTAAGGCAGGGGCCGGTCGGCGCGGCCGGGCAGGCGGTGCAGCGGCTGGCCCTGGGCGTCGGCGCGCACATAGGGCGCCAGCACCTCCTCGCCCAGGCTCACGAATTCGTAGCGGTCCGGGTCCAGCGGCAGCGGCTGGGCGCTGTGGTGGTAGGCGATCAGCACGTCGCAGCTGCCCTCGACCAGGCGCATCACGGCGTCGTGCACGTTGAGCGCGATGAGCCGGCTCTTGATCGGGCCGAAGCGGTCGCGCAGGCCCGACATCCAGGCCGGGAAGAAGGTGAAGGCCAGGGAGTGCGGCACCGCGAACTCGATCACATCCTGCCCGGCGCCGGCGTGTGCACGCAGCATGGCGCGCGTGCTCTGCAGGGCCTGCAGCAGCTCCAGCGCCTGGCTATAGAGTGTCTCGCCGGCCGGGGTCAGCGAGGTCGGGTAGGAGCTGCGGTCCACCAGGTCGGTGCCGGCCCAGCCCTCCAGGGCCTGGATGCGGCGCGAAAACGCCGGCTGCGTCACATGGCGCAACTGGGCTGAGCGGCTGAAGCTGCGCGTCTCGGCCAGGCTCACAAAATCTTCAAGCCATTTGGTCTCCATGGCGCATTATGGTCGGGGCCTGCCCGCCCTGGCCGACAGGCCAGGCTTCCCCGGGGCTTGATCTGGGTCAAGGCGCACCCGCCCTGGGGCTGCCATGCTCAGGCCACCCTCGAAGCCCTTGCCTCCACAGCCATGCCCAGCCCCGCACACCACCCCAGCCTGCACGCCCTGCACCAGGAACACGCCACACTGAGCGCGGTGCTGCGTTCGCTCGGTCTGATGCTGGAGCGCGGGCCCGGCGACGACCCCGAGGCGTTCTTCGATGTGCTGCGCGCCATGCTGTTCTACATCGACGAGTTCCCCGAGCACCAGCACCACCCCAAAGAGTCGGCGCTGCTGTTCGCGCCGCTGCGGGACAGGGTGCCCGGGCTGCGCCTCACCCTGGATCGGCTGGACGCCGAGCACACCCGCGGCGAGCAGCAGGTGCGCGAGCTGCAGCACCTGCTGCTGGCCTGGCAACTGCTTGGGCAGTCGCGCCGCGCGGCCTTTGAAGATGCGGCGCGGCACTACCAGGCCTTCTACCTGGCCCACCTGCGCCTGGAGGACACCGAGGTATTTCCTGCCGCGCTGAAACACCTGACCGAGGCCGACTGGGCCCGGCTCGACGCGGCTTTTGCCGAGCACCGCGACCCGCTGTCGGCCGTCGGCCCACGCGAGCCGCTGTACGACCGCCTGTTCACCCAGATCGTGATGCGGGCACCGGCCCCCATCGGCCTGGGCCCGTCCTCCCCCTGAAATCCAGGAGGCCCATCGGCGCATGGCTAGGGCAACGCCTCGCCCGCCACCGGGCCGCCCCCCTCGCCCGACTGCTGCAACGCCCACATGCGGGCATAACGCCCGCCCTGCGCCAGCAGCTCGGCGTGGGTGCCGCGCTCGGCGATGCGGCCGGCGTCCATGACCAGGATCTCGTGCGCGTCCACCACGGTGGACAGGCGGTGCGCGATCACCAGGGTGGTGTTGTCCTGGGCGGCGCTGCGCAGCTCGGCCTGGATGGCGCGCTCGTTGGCCGAGTCCAGCGCCGAGGTGGCCTCG
>CAZKDU010000158.1:0-5298 GCA_964551485.1 uncultured Burkholderiaceae bacterium | reverse complement strand
AGGCGACGGGACATCCTGGCCTTGCCGCCGGGCGCCGACCGCTCGGCCGCGTGGGCGCCGTGTTCGGCCTCGCCCGGGGCCTGAAAGCCGTGGCGGCTGGCGAAGTAGTGCAGGCCGGCCCAGGCCGAGACCGTGGCAGGGCCGGCGCCATAGTCGTCGCGGCAGCAGTAACCGAGGTACCAGCGCAGGTGCGCGTCGTCCAGGCCCTCTTGGTTCAACCATGCTTCAAAAGTCATAGCATCCAAAGCCCTGTGGGCAAGGGCTGGCGGTACATTGGCCGTGGGCATCTGGAAACGGCCGGCGCGCTGGGCCTGGCGCACGGCGGCCGCGAAGCGCCGGTACTGGGCCAGGGTGGCGGGGCCCACGCCCTCGCGCGGCAGCAGGCCGTCCTGCCAGTGGCCGTGCAGGAACAGCCGCTCCTGCGGGCTGTGGCAGAGGTGGCGCTCGTCGTAGACCCAGCGCCCGGCCTGGCGCTGGCGCAGACCCAGTTCTTCGAGCAGGTGCTGGACCTCGGGGGCGTCGTCGCCGGGCACGGGCAGGTAGTGCGCGCCCAGCGGGCAGGCCAGGCCCCCGAGCTGGCCGGCGCGGCTGTTGCCGCCGGCGCTGTCTTCGAGCTCGAGCACGCAGAAGTCGTCCTCGCCGCGCAGGCGCAGGGCACGCGCCGCGGCCAGCCCGGCCACGCCGGCGCCGGCGATCAGCACCCGTGTGCGCCGGGTGCGCGCGGGTGGCGGCAGCGGCGCGGCGTCACGCAGCCGGTGGCCGCGCTCGGGCGAGCTGCCGCTGAAGCCGCCACCCACCCCGGTTGGCTGGGACCACGGTGCGTCGCAGCCCGGCAGTGCGGCGGCAGCGGCCAGGGCCGGGGCGGTGGCGAGCCAGCGCCGGCGCTTCATGCGCCGGCCCTCCGGGCGGCCATGGCCCTGGGGGCACGGTGGGGGCTCAGCGGGTGACGGCGCGAGCGGGCAGGGCCCAACCCCAGCAGCCAGCGGGGCACCCAGGCCGGGGCCGGCACGCGGGCGGGCCCGCTGGGCCGGTGCCCCCGGGGGCGCCGGAGCGGCCCGCGCGGTGGGGTCAGTGCGCGACGACCTTGCCCCATTCGGCCTCGTAGGTGTAGACCAGCACCTGGTTGCTCAGGCGGTTGGGTTCGGCCGGCAGGCGCGCCATGTCGCGCGGGAAGTCGAACAGCAGCGGCAGGCTTTGCAGGCTCAGGAAACGCAGGCCGTCGGGCAGGCGCTCGGGCAGGCGGTAGGGCCGGTGGCTGGCGACCACGAAGCCCCACTCGCCGAAGCTGGGCACATGGGCGTGGTAAGGCGCGGTGCGCAGGCCGGCGGCCTCGAGCGTGGCGACCACGGTCCAGAAGCTCTGGCGCGCCACCAGCGGCGAGGTGGTCTGGACCACGGCGTAGCCGCTGGCGCTCAGGCGCTGCGCCAGCAGGTGGTAGAAGGTGGTGGTGTAGAGCTTGCCGATGGCGAAGTTGGTGGGGTCGGGGAAATCCACCACGATCACGTCGTAGGTGTCGGTGCCGTGCTCCAGCCACTGGAAGGCGTCGCTGTGGACGACGCGCAGCTTGGGCGAGGCCAGGGCGCCGCCATTGAGCCGCGCCAGCGCCGGCTGCTCGGTGAACAGGCGCGTCAAGGCCGGCATTCGTCACGCTCGGCAACCTGCAGGTTGCCGTTGCGGAACAGCCGGTGGCCGGCGCTGCCGTGCGTGACCACGATGCGCTGGTAGGGCGAGCTTTCGCTGACGACCACGCGGTCCTGGTAGAAGCGGTCTTCGGCCAGCGAGGTGATCTGCCCGGCTGCGGCCAAGCCCAGGCCGAGCAGGCCCAGCGTGCCGGCGCAGGCCAGGGCATGGCTGCGCCAGCGCCGCAGCTCGTGCCGGAACAGCCACAGCGCCCACAGCGCCACCGCGGCGTTGAGCAGGCCGAACACGAAGCCGGTGCGGATCAGCCCGAGGCGCGGCACCAGCAGCAGCGGAAAGGCCACCGACACCGCCAGCGCACCCAGGTAGTCGAAGGTCAGCACCTGCGACACCAGGTCCTTGAGCGCCACGTGGCGCTTGAGGATGCGCATGACCAGCGGGATCTCCAGCCCGACCAGCGCGCCGACCACGAACACCAGGCCGTAGAGCAGGAACCGGAAGGCCCCGGGCACATGGGCGTTGGCCAGGAACAGCAGCGCCGGCAGGCTGCCGCCGGCCAAGGCCACCAGCAGCTCGATGCGCAGGAAGTGCGCGGGCAGCTGGCGCTCCAGAAAGCGCGACAGCCAGCTGCCCACGCCCATGGCGAACAGGTAGGTGCCGATGACGGTGGAGAACTGCAGCACCGAGTCGCCCAGCAGGTAGCTGGCCAGGGCGCCGGCGGCCAGTTCGTAGAGCAGGCCACAGGCCGCGACCACGAACACGCTAGCCAGCAGCGCGACGTCGATCGCTCGCGGGGCGCGGCGCATGGTGGGTTCGGCGGAAGGGGGCAGGAGGGCGGCCATGGGCAAGGGCGTGCGGAGCGAACGGGAGCGCCGGAGAGCGGGTAACGGGTGCAGGGGCGGGAGGACGGATGAGCAGGGCCGTGGGTCACCGACGCGCTGCGTCCCGCCCGGGGTGTGGCCAGTCAATGCCGGCCATGGCCCCATCTCACCGCCTGCGCGGCCACGCCGCCGTGTCAGCCGTGGATGGCGGCAGCGACGATGAGGGAGATGCCCAGGCTCATGGCCGCGACCACCAGGCCCAGGGCCACGTTCTGCTTCTCGACGATCTCCTCCCACAGGTCGTAGGGCGTGAGCTTGTCGATGACAACAAAGCTCAGCCAGAACACCACCACGCCGATCAGCGCGAACAGGATGGAGCCGATGAAGGCCCCGGGTTTCAGCCATTCAAGTCCCATGTCGTTCTCCGGAAAAAAGGGGGAAGGGGTGCGCCGCGGCGCACCGTGTGCGGCGGCTCATTTGTGGCCTCCGCCGCTCGAGTAGCCGCCGTAGGAGCCGCCCGAGCTGCGGCTGCTGGCGCTGCTGCTGCAGTTCTCGGTCTCGGGGTCGCAGCTGGAACACTGGGCCGCCAGGACCAGCACGATCAGAACAACCACCAGCAGCAGGATCACCGTGGCGCAGCCGCTGCGTGAGCCGCTGGTGGGGGCCACGTCGGCGCGCTGCAGCCGCGCCGGGTCCTTCAGGCCAAAGGCCTGGGCCACCACGGCGCTGTCGAGCCGGCTTCCGCCGGACCAGGTGACCTCGTCGGCCGACTGCTCCATGGACAGCAGCTGCTTGCCCAGCGCGTAGTCGCGGTTGAAGGTCTGCTGGCCGCGCCGCACCTGCCAGTAGAACTCGCCGGCCACATAGGTGGTCTCGGCCTGGTAGCTGTAGAGCAGGGCATAGCGCTTGCCCTGCAGGTTCACGCTCTGGGCGTCGGCCGCCACCTGCGGCGCACCGGTCAGGGGCCGCACCAGGCTCCAGCCGTCCTCGGCGTCCACCAGGAAGGAGAAGCCGCGCTGGCGGTGGTAGAGCAGGTACTCGCTCCACTCGAACGCCTCGCCGTCGTCACCTGGCTCGTGGCCACGCCGCCGCTGGAAGCCGACCACCTGCCAGGGCTGGCCCTGGAGCTGGCCGCTGCGGCCAAGCGCGATCAGCGGCTCGACCGCGGCGGCTTCCTGCTCGGCGTGGCGCAACTCGGCGCCCGTGCCCCGGCTCAGGTCGATCAGGCTGCGGCAGGCGCGGCAGGTGATGCTCTGGCTGCTGACCAGCGCCACCTCGACCGGAGCGCCGCAGTTCGGGCAGTCGAACTGGCGCGCGCGCTCTTCCTTGGTGCTGTCGTCGCGCAGGCCGCTCAGGCCCAGGGCGTCGAGCTCGACCGCGCGGCCCAGCATCACCGCCACCGGCTGGCCGACCAGGGTGGGGCCGTGGTCCAGGCTCAACACCTCGTCGTCGGCGCTGCGCAGCTCGACCATGGCAAACGGCTGACCCAGCCCAGGCAGGCGCGGCAGTTCGCCCTGGGCCGAGGCCAGGGCCACCTGGGTGTGGGCGGCCACGCTGAACGGCTTGGCCGCGAGCCGGTCGGCCAGCTGCAGCGGCACGGTCTGGCCCACGGTCAGGCGCTCGGGCGCGGGCAGCTCGCCCCGCACGGCCGTGGGCAGGGCGAACACATAGGCGCCGTTGTCCTCGCTCAGGCAGCCGGTGCTGCCGTCGTCGAAGACGGCGTTCCACTCGGTCCAGCGGCCTTCGGCGTACTGGTATTGCAGGCACCCGACCAGGGTGAAGGGCCGGCCCTGGTGGCGCCCGGACACACCGAGCTGCAGCGGGCTGTGGTCGTCGAACAGCTCGGCCATCTTGCCGATGCGCTCCAGCACCTCGCCACGGCGCAGCACCGTGCTCTGGCAATAGCCGCAGACGGCGTGGGTCGATTGCGCGCTCAGGAAATCGACGGGCGCGCCACAGCCCGGGCAGGCGGCCCGGTACACGCGCTGCGGCGCGGCGGGGGGTGGGGCAGAGGCCAAGCGCGCTCGGGCGTGGGCAGGGATGCCGGGCTCAGGCCAGCTTCTTCAACAGCTCGGCCTTCTTGGCGCTGAATTCTTCGTCGGTGAGGATGCCTTTGGCCTTGAGCTCGCCAAGCTTCTCCAGCGTGGCCATGACTTCTTCAGGCCTGATGCCCGTGACAGAGTTGGCACCACCCTGCAGACCGGCCTGCAGGTTCTGCGCCAGCACTTGGCCCAGGGCCACGCCTGCGCCCAGGCCCATGGCATCGCCCGCAATGCCGCTGCCGCCCGAGCCAGCGCCCTCGGCCATTTTGGGGATGGCCTGTGCGGTCTGGTACTGCATGAATTTGCCCATGTCGTTGCCGACCATGCCCATGCCGATCTTCTGGTCCAGGACTTTCTGCAGCTCTTCGGGCAGAGAGACGTTCTGCACCGTCATGCCTTCGAGCTTGAGCCCGATCTTGGCAAAGGCTGGCGCCAGCTCGGTGCTCAGCGCCTGGGCGAACAGGCCCTGGTTGGCCGCCAGGTCGAGGAAGGGGATGCCGCTGGACGCGATGGCGTTGCTGATGTGCTGCAGCACCAGGCCGCGCAGCTGGCCATCGAGGTCGGCCACGGTGTAGAGGTCGCGTGTGCCCGAGATTTCGGTGTGGAACAGCTTGGGGTCGGCGACGCGGAAGCTGTAGTTGCCGAAAGCGCGCAGCCGCACCGCGCCGAAGTCCTTGTCGCGGATGGTGACGGGCTGGGGCGTGCCCCACTTCTGGTCGACCTGCTGGCGCGTGCTGAAGAAGTACACGTCGCTCTTGAACGGGGACTCGAACAGCTTGTCCCAGTTCTTCAGGTAG
>CAZKDU010000157.1:0-5344 GCA_964551485.1 uncultured Burkholderiaceae bacterium | reverse complement strand
TTCTTGGGCAGCTGCATGCTGCGCACGCGCTTGTAGTGGCGCTTGACAGCGGCTGCCTTCTTGCGCTTGCGCTCGGCGGTCGGCTTTTCGTAGAACTCGCGGGCACGCAGCTCGGTCAGCAGACCCAGCTTTTCAATGGTGCGCTTGAAGCGGCGCAGGGCCACGTCAAACGGCTCGTTTTCTTTTACACGGATGGTCGTCATTAGCTAATGTGTTTCCAAATGTGCCAAGGGAAGATCGGGCCCTGGGCGGGGTTCCCCAACTCAAATGTTGATCAGGCCGTTGGGGTATGCCAGCAAAGCCCGCAATTATAGAGGGATTTTGAGCTGCTGTGGGGGTTTCAGGGCCCGAGCCGGGCGGCCAGGCCCTGGGCGCAGGCGTGGGCGCTGGCCCAAGCCCACTGGAAGTTGTAGCCGCCGAGCCAGCCGGTCACGTCCACCACCTCGCCGATGAAGTACAGACCGGGCTGGCGCGACTCCAGGGTCTGCTGCGACAGGTCGCGCGTGTCGACCCCGCCCAGCGTCACCTCGGCCTTGCGGTAGCCTTCGCTGCCGTTGGGGGTGAGCTCCCAACGCGCCAGCTGCTCGGCGAGCTGGGCCAGGGCCTTGTCGGGCACCTCGTTGACCGGGCGCTGCCAGGCCGGCTGCTGCTGCACCCAGGCGTCGGCCAGGCGTGCCGGCACCAGGCTGGCCAGCTCGTTGGCCAGCAGCCGGCGCGAGCGTGCCTTGGCCTGGGCCAGGGCTGCGGGCAGGTCGGCCTCGGGCGCCAGGTCCAGGCGGATCGGCTGGCCTTCGCGCCAGTGGCTGGAGATCTGCAGCACCGCCGGGCCCGACAGGCCGCGGTGGGTGAACAGCAGGTCTTCGAGGAATTCGGCGCGCGCCTTCTTGGCCCCGGTCTCGATGCGCACCGGCAGCGCCAGCCCTGCCAGGCTGGCGAAGGGCGCCCAGGCGTCGCCGTCGAAGGTCAGCGGCACCAGGCCGGGGCGCCGCTCCACCAGGCGCAGGCCGAACTGGCCGGCCAGGCGGTGGCCGAAGTCGCTGGCCCCGATCTTGGGGATCGACAGGCCGCCGGTGGCCACCACCACGGCGCGGGCCGCCACGGGCCCCCGGCTGCTCTGCAATTGATAGCAGTCCGTGCCCGTCTGCTCAGGGCTGGCGACCTGCTGGATGCTGCAGGGTTGCCAGCGCTCGACGTGGCCGGCGGCGCACTCGCGCAGCAGCATCTGCACGATGTCGTCAGCCGAGTGGTCGCAGAACAGCTGGCCCTTGTGTTTCTCGTGGAAGGCGATGCCGTGGCGCTGCACCAGGGCGATGAAGTGCTCCGGGGTGTAGCGGCTCAGTGCGCTGCGGCAGAAGTGCGGGTTGTCGCCCAGAAAATGCCGCTGCGGGGCCTGTGGGTCGAGCAGGCGGTTGGTGAAATTGCAGCGCCCGCCGCCGGAGATGCGGATCTTCTCGGCCACCTTGTCGCTGTGGTCGACCAGCAGCACCTTCAGCCCCGCTTGGCCGGCCAGGCCGGCACAGAACAGCCCGGCCGCGCCGGCCCCGATCACCACCACATCCACTTGCGTCATGGGCCGAGAGTGTAGGGGCTGGGGATGCGGTGGCTGGGGAACACCAGGCACGCGGACAGGCCGTGCCAGCGCAGGGCCAGCCGCCGCGCCTGACGCGCGGCAGGTGGCCGGGGTTGGGGCAGGAAGGGCCCTCTCGGGCCCCGGGGTCAGGCTGCGCGGCTGTGGGGGGTGGCGAACTGGCCGTCCTGCAGGCTGAGCAAGGCGCCCATGACGTCGCCGACCACGATCACCGAGGGGCTGGCCAGCTGCTCGTGGTCGATGGTGGCCTGCAGTTGGCCCAGGGTGCTGACGGCATGGCGCTGCGTGGCCAGGCTGGCGTTCTGCACGATGGCCACCGGGGTGGCGGCTGGCAGGCCGCCGGCGATCAGCTCGTCCTGGATCTGGCGCACGCCACTCACGCCCATGTAGATCACCAGCGTCAGGCGGGCGGCGTGGGCGGTGGCAGCCAGGGCGTGCCAGTCGGTGCCGGCGTCGCCCGGCTTGGCGTGGCCGGTCACGAACACCACGCCATGCGCGTGCTCGCGGTGCGTGAGCGGCACACCGAGCGAGGTGACGGCGGCCAGGCCGGCGGTGATGCCGTTGATGACCGACACCCGGATGCCGGCAGCGCGCAGGTGCTCGACCTCCTCGCCGCCGCGGCCGAAGATGAAGGGGTCGCCACCCTTGAGGCGCACCACGGTCTCGCCCTCGCGCGCGGCCATGACCATCAGGCGCTCGATGAAGGCCTGCGGCGTGCTCTTGCAGCCACCGCGCTTGCCCACGTGCACGATGCGCGCGCCGGGCGCGGCATGGGCCACGATGGCGTCACTCACCAGGTCGTCCACCAGCAGCACGGTGGCACCCTGGATGGCTTTGAGGGCCTTTAGGGTGAGCAGGTCTGGATCGCCGGGGCCGGCCCCCACCAGGGTGACGGTGCCCAGGCCCGAGACGGGGCGCGACGGGGTGGACGAGGCAGTGTTCATGGTGCGGCGGTGGCACGCAAGATGTGTTCCACCTGCAGCGCGATCGGGGCCGGGACGGGCTGGGAGCCACCGAGCACCGCCTGGGTGTAGGCGGCGGTGGCGGCCACGCCAATGTCGTGTGGCAGTTCGGGCAGGGCGGTCAGCGGGCCGGGCTGGACCGCCTGCACCACCTCGGCCTGGCCGTCGCGGAACAGCGTCATCTGCGGCGTGCGGCGCGGGTCGGCCACGGCCTCGCCCTCGGTGCCGCGCAACAACAGGGCGCGGGTGCCGGTCAGGCGGTGGGTGGCGGCCATGGACTCGGCGTACTCCGGGTGGGTGTAGCTGCCCACCACCAGGCTCGGGCCCTGGCAAGGGTTCATGAGCTTGACCAGGCTGTGCGCCGGGTTGCGCAGGCCGACCACGCGGCGCACCGCCAGCAGCCGCGCCAGACCCGGGCAGAGGCGTTCGGTCGGGACCAGGGCGACAGCCCCGTCGGCTATGGTTTCTGTAGCATCCTGTTCAGCCACACCAAGGGCCTGAAGCACATCCGATGCATGAACCCGGGTGGATTCGGTGGCCGTGCCGTGGACCAGCACGGGCAGGCCGCGGCGCGCCAGCAGCAGGGCCAGCAGCGGGGTCAGCACCGGCAGCTTGCGAGCGCCGTTGTAGCTGGGCAGCACCACCATGGGGCGTGCCGTGGCCGGCAAGCACCGGGTGCGGACGCGGGTGGCGTCGAGAAAGCCCGCCATCTCCTGCGGTGTCTCGCCCTTGATGCGCATGGCCAGGCAGAAGGCGCCGACCTCCAGGTCGGTCACCGTGCCGTCAAGCACCTGGCCGAACAGGTCGCAGGCCTGTTCGCGGCTAAGGGCGCGGGCGCCGTCCTTGCCGCGGCCGATTTCCTTGATGTAGTGACTGATGGCCATGGCCTCGATTGTCGGTCATGGCTCATGACTTTCGGCCATAAGCCGAATGACCAAGCCCCCTCTGGCGCGGCCTGCCTCAGGCGGCCTGTTTCAAGGGAGGGAACTGGCGCACCATGCGCTTGAGTTCGGGCACGCAGGAGCCGCAGTTGGTGCCGCATTTCAGGCTGGACTGCAGGCTGGCCAGGCGCTGCTCGTCGTGTCCGCGGCAGCCCGCGAGGTGCTGCTGGATGGCCTCGTCGGTGACGTTGAAACAGGTGCAGACCTGTTTGCCGCGCGACTGCAGTGCCACCGGGGCTTTGGCGCCCGGGGCCAGCAGCAGGCGGCCATAGGCCTGAGCGGGCAGCTCGTCTTGCAGCAGGGTCTTGATCCAGGCTTCTGCAGAGATGTCTCCCGCCAGGACAAATCCATCCAGCAGGCTTTGCTCGCCGTTGCGCTGAAGCCGCACCAGCCGACGCTGCCCCTTTTTCCGGTCCACGTAGCGCAACGTGTCCCGCCCATCCAGACCCAATGCAACTTCAATTTGCTGCTGAACGGCATCACTTGGCGCTTCATGGGCAGCCGCCCGGAAAAGAAGACCCGTGCGCTCGCGCCCGAATGGCACGCAGCTCGCAAAAGGAAACTGAGCCATCAAGCGTTGCAACACATGGCGTGCGTGCAAGACCCCATCTTCAGGCAACCACGCCACGCCCAGCAGTGACCAGGGCAGCTCGGCCTTGAGGACCTTCACGGCCGTGTGCTTGAGCTCGGGCTGTTTGGAACTCGGGCAGTAGGCCGAGGTGGTCAGCGCGTTGACACCGGCCAGGCGCTGGCCGGTGCTGCTCTGGCCACTGAGGAACTCCTCGCCCCAGTGCATGGCGATGAAGGCCTGGTTCAAGCCGAGTTCAGGGCTGGCCTGCACTGGCAGCACGATGCTGCCGCGCTTGCTGGTCACGTGGACCAGGTCACGCTCCTTCAGGCCGTGGCGCGCCATGTCCTGGGCGTGCATCTGCACCACGGGCTCGGCCACGTGGCCGAACAGCCGGCCCAGGGTGCCGGTGCGGCTCATGCCGTGCCACTGGTCGCGCAGGCGGCCGGTGGTCAAGGAGAAGGGGTACCGCGGTTCGCGCGGCTCGGCCACCGGCTGGTATTCCACCGCCACAAAACGCGCACGCCCGGTCACCGTGGGAAACACCCCGTCCTCGTAGAGGCGCGTGCGCCCATGCCGCTGGCCTTCGGGCACAGGCCATTGCTGGGGGCCGTCCTGGTCGAGCAGGGCGTAGCTCAGGCCGGTGATGTCGAGGTCGCGGCCACGGGTGGATTCGCGGTGCTCGAGCCAGATGGCCTCGGCGGACTCGTAGGGAAACAGGCTGGGGCCTGGCCGATCCAGCGCGCGCTCCAGGCGCCGGGCCAGGTCGACCACGATGCGCCAGTCATGCCAGGTGTCGCCGGGTGCCGGCACGGCACGGCGCACACGCGAGATGCGGCGCTCGCTGTTGGTGACCGTGCCTTCCTTTTCGCCCCAGGTGGTGGCGGGCAGCAGCAGGTCGGCGAAGTCGCAGGTGGCGGTGGTGGCAAAGGCCTCCTGCACCACCACCAGCTCGGCACGCTCCAGGGCCCGCCGAACCAGGGACTGGTCGGGCATGGACTGCGCCGGGTTGGTGCAGGCGATCCACAGGGCCTTGATGTCACCGTCCGCAGCGGCCTGAAACATTTCCACGGCACTTTTGCCGGGCAGGGCAGGGACGTCGGGCACCCCCCACAGCGCCGCCACCTCGGCGCGGTGGGTGGGGTTGGCCAGGTCGCGATGGGCGCTCAGCAGGTTGGACAGACCGCCCACTTCGCGGCCGCCCATGGCATTGGGTTGCCCCGTGAGCGAGAAGGGGCCGGCGCCGGGCTTGCCGATCTGGCCGGTGGCCAGGTGCAGGTTGATC
>CAZKDU010000156.1:0-5358 GCA_964551485.1 uncultured Burkholderiaceae bacterium | reverse complement strand
ACCTGAAGGCCGCGCCGCTGTTGCGCGCCTGGCTGCACCGGCTGCGCCACCCGGCGCCGGGCGTGGGCGGGCAGTTCCACATGCGGCACCGCTGGCTGGGCTGGGCCGAGGGCGGGGCACTGCGTTTTGCCACCCCCCAGGGCGAGCGGCGCGTGCACGCGCGCGCCACGCTGCTGGCCCTGGGGGGCGGCAGCTGGGCGCGCCTGGGGTCAGACGGCGCCTGGGCCCCGCTGCTGGCCGCACGCGGCGTGGCCGTGGCGCCGCTGGTGCCGGCCAACTGCGGCTTCGACGTGGGCCACGCGGCCGGCCAGGCACCGGGCTGGAGCCCGCATTTCCGCGAACGCTTTGCCGGCCAGCCGTTCAAGTCGGTGGCCCTGGCCTTCGAGGACGGCCAGGGCCGGCGCTTCGCGCGCAAGGGCGAGTTCGTGGCCACGGCCAGCGGCATCGAGGGCAGCCTGGTCTACGCGGCCGCGGCCCTGCTGCGCGACGAGATCGCGGCGCACGGTGCAGCCACCTGCACACTGGACCTGCTGCCCGACCGCACGCCGGCCCAGGTGCTGGCCGAGGTGCGGCACCCGCGCGGCTCGCGCTCGCTGTCCAGCCACCTCAAGGGCCGGCTCGGGCTGGAGGGCATCAAGATGGCGCTGCTGCACGAGCGCTTGCCCAAGGAGGCCCTGGCCCGGCCCGAGGCGCTGGCCGCGGCCATCAAGGCCCTGCCGCTGCGCCTGGTGGCCGCGCGCCCGCTGGACGAGGCCATCAGCAGTGCCGGTGGTGTGGCCTTCGAGGCCCTGACCCCGGGGCTGATGCTGCAGGCCCTGCCGGGCGTGTTCTGCGCTGGCGAGATGCTGGACTGGGAGGCCCCGACCGGCGGCTACCTGCTGACGGCCTGCTGCGCCACCGGGCTGGCCGCGGCCGAGGGCTGCCTGGACTGGCTGCGCCCCCCGGGCTGAGGCCGCCACTGAGAGGGCTCGGCTGCCACAGGCGGGGCCGCACGGCTCGCAGCAGCAGGGGGGCGGGCGCGCGCAGCCCGTGCCACGGCGAACAGGCGGTGCCGCTGGAGCGGCTGTGGCCGGCGGTGGTCGGTGTTGGGGGTGGCTTGCCCCTGCCAGGGCCGCGCAGCGGGCGTTCAGGGAGCCTGGGCAGGCCCTGGGTGGGGCCAGGTCAATGGGTGATGGCCACCAGCACGCTGCAGTGCGCGTGCTCGATCAGCGCCTTGGGCACCGAGCCGCGCCACCAGCGTGCGGCCCAGCTGTCCAGGTGCTTGTGGCCGACGATGATCAGGTCGGCCTCGAGGGCCTTGGCGTGGCGCACGATCTCGTCGACCGAGTCGCCGGTCAGCACCTCGCCGCGGGCGCGCAGGCCGCTGTCGGTGAGGCGCTGCACGCCGCTCTCCAGGATGCCCTGGTAGCGGGTTTTTTCCTGGGCCATCAGGCCTTCGTCGTAGCCGCCGCCCTCAGGGCCGATGGCGGTCAGCAGCACCGGCATCACCGCCACCAGGAACAGCTCGGCCTGGCTCCACTGCGCGATCTCGCGGCAGTCCAGCAGGGCCTTCTGGCCGGGCTCGGAGCCGTCGTAGGCCAACAGGATTCGCTTGTACATGGGGCACCTCCGGCCGCGCACGTGCGCGTGTCTGTCTGTCTGTGTCTGTGGCCTGGAGCATAGGCGCTGCGCGCGCACGATGCAACCGCGCGCGGCCCGTGTCTGCACAGAGGACATGGGACGAAAAAGAAGGGGAGGGAGGTTGACGAGCCTTGACCCCGGCACTGGCTCCACAGTTAGGGCTGCTTGGTTCCCCACCTGACCCGGTTGGCCGCTTCACCATGCGGGAAGGCCCGTCAGGCGCCATTGTAAGCCAGCGTAGCGCGTGTCCAGGGGAAGCGCGCGCGCGTGGGGACGGCTGGGCAGCGTGCACGAACACCCGGGACAGGGCCCACAGAAGGAAGGCCCCCACCTGCCGGGGCAAGGCATAGGAAGTTGCCTGACAAGCAACCGCCCGAGTTTCTTAGGTCGGATTCGGCGATTTTCCGATTCAAGTAAAACAGACTGGATTTCACAATCCATTTCAACGAATCGACGTTGTTTGGCCGTGTTAACTGCCACGCCGGTTCGACAAAGGAGAACCACCATGTACGCCACCGCCCCGACCGAACAGGTGCTCGCCGAGATCCGCGAGGCCAACCTGACCTTCATCACCCTGGCCCAGCGCATGCTCGACCAGGACCGCACCGAGGCGATGCGCCGCCTCGGCCTCAGTGAGGCTGCCGCCGAGCGCATCGCAGCGCTGCAGCCGGCCCAGGCCTTGCGCCTGGCCGCCACCAACACCCTGCTGTGCCGCCCGCCGGTGCACGAAGAGCTGGTCTGGGAGCTGCTGACCAGCAAACACCGCAGCACCGTGATCGAGCCGCCCAGCCGACCGCTGGTTCAGGCTGCTGCCTGAAGCCCGAGCCGAGTCCCGCCCCGTTTGAGCACCCACCCATCCCAGCCCCAGGAGAACACCATGGCCACCCAGAAAAGCATCGTCAGCGAAAGCCAGGACATCGAGCGCGCCGTCACCCTGATCCAGCTCGGCGCACGCATGCAGGTGCTCGAGTCGGAGACCAACCTGTCCTACGAGCGCCTGTTGCGCCTGTACAAAGAGGTGGCCGGCAAATCCCCGTCCAAGGGCCAGTTGCCGTTCTCTACCGACTGGTTCCTGACCTGGCAGCCCAACATCCACGCCTCGCTCTACGTCAACATCCACCAGTACCTGTCGAAGACGGCGGTGATCGACGACATCGACGCGGTGATCAAAGCCTACCGGCTCTACACCGAGCAGATGCACGCCAGCGGCATCGAGCCTCTGCTGAGCATCACCCGCGCCTGGCGCCTGGGCAAGTTCATGGACGCCGGCATGCTGGCCCAGACCCGTTGCAGCTGCTGCGGCGGGATGTTTGTCTCGGAACCCTACGAAAACGCCCGCCACTTCGAGTGCGGCCTGTGCAAGCCGCCGGCACGCGCCGGCAAGGGACACGCCGGCGGTGCCCTGCACCTGCACTGAGGCCCGTGGCCACGCGCCGGGGTCTGTGCGCCAACCCAGGCCGGTGGCGGCCGCTGCGCCGGCCGGTCCCCGCAGGGCTGCGGCTCGGGGCCCGTACGCCGCTCGCCGCTCGCCGCTCGCCGCTGGGCGCGTGGCTCAGTAGTGCGGCGGCCGCTCGTCGGGTGGGCTGCCGACGCCGGGCAGGCCGGTGCTGCGGGCCTGCTCGCGCAGCGCTGTCAGCTCACGCAGCAGCAGGTCCATGCGCGCCTGCTGCTGCACGATCACCTGGTTCAGCTGGTCCAGCATGTCTTCGGTGAAGCTGGCCTTGATCTCCAGCTCGGTGATGCGCGCTTCCAGCGCCTCAGGGGTCGGGGGCATGGGGCACCTCGGGTGGTGTGGGCTCAGTGCGCCAGCAGGCGGGCATAGGCGTCGCGCGTGGCGGGCGCCACGGCGGTCAGCACCTGGGCGTGGGTGGTCTGGTGGCGTGCCAGCAGCCGGGCCGAGGCCACGGCGCGTGACTTGCAATACCAGTGGCAGGTGTGCTGCAGCAGCAGCAACTCGGCCGTCAGGCGGTGCGCGCGTGCCTTTGGGGTCTGGCCGTCGAGGTTCTGCACTGTGCGCACGATGCCGTCGGCATGGATGCGCAGCGCCTCGCGCAGGTCGAAGCTGGCGCGCGCGAACCACTGGCGTGCGCGGGGCAGGCCCAGCGCCAGGGTGCTGACCCGGGCCTCGGCGGGCGCCAGCCGCGCCAGGTCTTGGGCCAGGCCGCTGACCTGTTGGCTGAGCCGGGACTCGGCGCCCTGGAACACCTGCCAGACCTGGGCCTGGCGTCCCGGGTCGTCCTCGCCCAGGGCACGCAGGTAGCCATCGGTCAGCTGCGCCATCAGCTTCTCGATCTCATAGGGCCGCAGGAAGCCGCTGAGCACAGCCATGCGGTGGCGCTGGTCTTGGGTGTTGAGGGCATGCAGGCCCAGGGCGATCAGCAGGATCAGGCTCAGGAATTCCATCGGATGACAGGCAAAGGAGACGGGCCCCGGGCGCGGTGCTCAGGGCGGGTTGGGAGTGTAGCCACCTGGGGGCTGTCCCGCCGTGTGGGCATGTTATGGTGCGCGCCCGGTGACCTGTGAGCCGGACGCCCTGCCTGTCTTTGACCCCAGTGCCTGAGCTGCCCTCCGCTCCTTTGCCCATGACCTTGCACTACCTCGACTTTGACCACAGCGACGACGACCAGGGCCACGGCTGCTTCGACGCCATGGCCTGTGTGGCCCCCGAGCGGTTGCCGGCCCTGCTGGACGAGCTGACCCAGGTGCTGGGCTGGGCCGAGCGGCAGTTCCCTGGCCGCCAGGGCGCGCTGGCCGACGGCGCCGACTGGGACCTGGACCTGCTGGCCGTGGAAGACGGCGGCGCTGACCTGGGCCTGGCCTGGGACGCGGCCTTGGTCCGGGCGCGGCTGCACCCGCCCGCACCCGGGGTGGCGCGCGTCACACTCACGTTGACCCTGAGCGGCACCGCGGGCTTCTGCGAGGCGTTCGCCCGGCGGTTCCTGGGCGCAACCTGACCCAGGCCCTTGCCCACAGGCATGGTGCCCATGCCCACATTGCGCCCAGCCGCACCTGGTGCCGTGCCATCGCCTGCGGCCCCCGGGCTGGCACGGGCCGCGGCCGCTTCGGCATAGACTTGCCGGTCGGCGCACCTGCCAGTGCCCCGACCGTGCCCCGCGTTTGCCCACCATCTGAGGAGCCCTGCCATGAACCGTTTGTGTGCCCCGCTGCTGGCCGCCGCCCTGTTGGGTGCCAGCCTGAGCCTGCCCGCCCTGGCGCAAAGCGCCGACAAGGACCCGCTGCGCGCCGTGCTGCTGGAGAGCAAGGACAAGAACCGCGGCGTGACCGTGCACACCCAGGGCAGCAGCCTGAGCCTGATCGTGGTGCAGCTCGACGAGCACTACCTGATCGGCCGCAGCAACAGCAGCAGCCGCATCGTGGTGCGGCTGGACCGCATCGACGCCGTCAGCGCCGCGTTCTGAGCCTCGGCGCTGCCCGGGAGGGCCCGGGCGGGCGGCCCGGCTGCGGCCCGTAGAATCTGCCGCATGTCGTACCTCGTGCTCGCCCGCAAATACCGTCCCAGGACCTTCTCGGAGATGGTGGGCCAGGAGCACGTGGTGCAGGCGCTGACCAACGCGCTCACGCAGCAGCGGCTGCACCACGCCTACCTGTTCACCGGCACGCGCGGCGTGGGCAAGACCACAGTCTCGCGCGTGCTGGCCAAGTCGCTCAACTGCCAGGGCCCGGACGGGCAGGGCGGCATCACCGCCAACCCCTGCGGCGTGTGCCAGGCCTGCACCG
>CAZKDU010000155.1:0-5378 GCA_964551485.1 uncultured Burkholderiaceae bacterium | reverse complement strand
GACACCGTGCTGGAACAGCTCGGCAACCGGGTGCAGCACGCGCTGCGTGCCTTCACCCCACGCGACCAGAAGGCGGTGAAAGCCACGGCCACCACCATGCGCCCCAAGGCTGGCCTGGACATCGAGGCCGCCATCACCGAGCTGGCCGTGGGCGAGGCGCTGGTGAGTTTCCTCGACGCCAAGGGCCGCCCGTGCGAAACCGAGCGCGTCTATGTGATGCCGCCGGGCAGCCAGATCGGCCCGGTCACGCCGTCCCAGCGCCAGGCCCTGATCCAGGGCTCGCTGGTGGCCGGCGTCTACGAAAAAGCGGTGCACCGTGAATCGGCCTACGAAGTGCTCAAGGGCCGGGTTCCCGCAGCCGCGGCACCGGGCACAGCCGCCTCCCCCCAACTGGCCAAGCCCGGCAGCGCCACCACAGCCCCTGAAGGCGGTGGCCTGCTGGGTGGGCTGGGCGACGCGCTGTTCGGCTCCACCGGGCCGCGTGGCGGCCGCCATGACGGCCTGGCACAGACGCTGGCCAAGTCGGCCGTGCGCACCATCGGGACCAGCATCGGCCGTGAAATCATCCGCGGCGTGCTCGGCGGCATCCTGGGCGGCAAGAAACGCTGACAATCGCGGGCTACGCAACGCACCGACGGAGGTCCAAGAATCATGGGAGCACAGTGGAAAGCCAAAGGCAAGGCCCAGGCCGCAGACGCGCGAGGCAAGCTGTTCGGCCGCCTGGCCAAGGACATCATGGTCGCCGCGCGCTCCGGCGCAGACCCGGCCACCAACGCCAGGCTGCGGCTGGTGGTGGAGCAGGCCCGCAAGGTCTCCATGCCCAAGGACACCCTGGACCGGGCCATCAAGAAAGGCGCAGGCCTGACCGGTGAGGCCGTCCACTTCGAGCACGTGATCTACGAAGGCTTCGCACCGCACCGCGTGCCGCTGATGGTCGAATGCCTGACCGACAACGTCAACCGCACCGCGCCCGAGATGCGCGTGCTGTTCCGCAAGGGCCAGCTCGGCACCTCGGGCTCGGTGGCCTGGGACTTTGACCATGTGGGCATGATCGAGGCCGAACCGGCTGCGGCCGGCGCCGACCCCGAGATGGCCGCCATCGAAGCTGGCGCCCAGGATCTGGAACCCGGCGAAGACGAAGGCACGACGCTGTTCCTGACCGACCCGACCGACCTCGACCTGGTGAGCAAGGCGCTGCCGGCTCAGGGCTTCACTGTGCTGTCGGCCAAACTGGGCTACAAGGCCAAGAACCCGGTCAGCGCGGCCAGCCTGAGCCCCGAGCACCTGGAGGAGGTCGAAGCCTTCCTTGCGGCGATCGACGGCCACGACGACGTGCAGAACGTGTTCGTCGGCCTGGCGGCCTGAAGCACCATGAACTACTGGCTCATGAAATCCGAGCCGGAAGAATGCTCGGTCGACGACGCACTGGCCGCACCCAACGCCACCGTACCCTGGACCGGCGTGCGCAACTACCAGGCCCGCAACTTCATGCGCGACGCCATGCAGGTCGGCGACGGCGTGTTGTTTTACCACTCGAGCTGCGCCGAGCCGGGCATCGTGGGCATTGCGCGCGTGGCCTCGGGCTGCCGGCCCGACCCGACCCAGTTCGACCCGGCCTCGCCATACCACGACGCCGCCGCCACACCTGACGCGCCGCGCTGGCTGCTGGTCGACGTGCAGGTGCTGCGCAAGATCCCCACACTCACCCTGCCCCAACTGCGTACCCGCCCCGAGCTGGCCGGGTTGCGGGTGCTGCAAAAGGGCAACCGGTTGTCCATCACCCCGGTCGAGCCGCGCCACTGGGACGCGATCACCGCACCATGAACCCCGTTGCTTCTGTCCGTTTCCCCGCCTCAGTGCCCTCTGCCTCGCCATGAGCCCTGTCCATGTGATCGAGCACCCGCTGGTGCAGCACAAGCTGAGCCTGCTGCGCGACCGCCGCACCCCCACCCGCGACTTCCGGCAGGTGCTCAAGGAACTGGCCATGCTCATGGCCTACGAGGTCACACGCGACCTGGCCCTGCAGGAGGTGGAAGTCAACACCCCGCTGGAGCGCATGCGCACCCGGGTGATCGCCGGCAAGAAGCTGGTGTTCGTCTCCATCCTGCGCGCCGGCACCGGCCTGCTCGACGGCATGCTGGAGGTGGTGCCCAATGCCCGGGTCGGCCACATCGGCCTGGCGCGTGACCCCGACAGCCTGCAAGCCCTGGAGTACTGCTGCAAACTGCCGGCAGATCTGGCCGAGCGCGACGTGGTGCTGCTGGACCCGATGCTGGCCACCGGGCACTCGGCCTGTGCGGCCATTGAGCGCCTGCGCCCACATCACCCGCGCAGCCTCAAGTTCGTCTGTCTGCTGGCCTGCCCCGAAGGGCTGGCCACGTTGCAGGCCCGCCACCCCGACGTGCCCGTCTACACCGCCGCGGTGGACCGCGAGCTCAACGGCCATGGCTACATCCTGCCAGGCCTGGGCGATGCGGGGGACCGCCTGTTCGGTACCCGCTAGGCGACCCCGTGCTCCCGGCCTCAGCTTCCCCCGCCAAACGATCGGCAGCGTTGCGCCTGGCCCTGGCCTGGACGGCCACCATGCTGGCCCTGAACACCACCCAGGCGGCCCCGTTCACCCCTGCCAGCGACAGCGAGGTCGTGGAAAAGCTGCCCCAGGCCGGCAACCCCGACCCGCTGCTGCGGCGCGTGCAGTCCATGCGCCAGCAGCTGGCGGCCCGGCCCAACGACGACGCGCTTCGACTCGAGCTGGGTCGGCGCTACTTCGACCTGGCTCAGGCCCAGGGCGACCCGCGCTACGTCGGCTACGCCGAAGCTGCCATCACCCCTCTGGGGCACCGCCCTGCGCCCACGGCCGACTACTGGCTGCTGCACGGCCTGCTGCGCCAGTACGGCCATGACTTCGACGGTGCCCTGCGCAGCCTGGAGCGCGCCAGCGAGCTGGCGCCAGGCCTGGCCGAGCCCGTGGCCTGGCGCGCCGCCATTCACATGGTGCAGGCGCGTTACGCCGAGGCACGCAGCGAGTGCGAGCGTCTGGCCACACGCGCCTTGCCCCTGCAGGTCAGCGGCTGTCTGGCCTATGTGCAGGCCGCCACCGGGGGCCTGGCTGCGGCCTACCAGACGCTCGAAGCGGCCAGCCGCCAGGGGTGGGTCGAGGCCCCGGCGGGCCTGCGCCTGTGGGTGCTGACGCGCCTGGCCGAGATGGCCTGGCGCCTGGGCCGGACCGAGCAGGCCGAGCGCTATTTCCAGCAGGCCCTTCAGCTCGGCATCACCGACCAGTTCCTGCTGGCCGCCTACGCCGACTTCCTGCTGGCCGGGCAGCGCTGGGCGGACACCATCCACCTGCTGGCCAACTGGGAACGCGCCGACCCGCTGCTGCTGCGCCTGGCCCTGGCCGGACGCCCCATGAAGCACCCGCGCGCGGCCGACTGGACCGAGCAGCTGCGCGAGCGCTTCGCCTCGGCCCGCCAACGGGGTGACCGCCTGCACGGGCAGGAACTGGCGCGTTTCGAGCTGGACATCGGGCACGACCCGCGCGCTGCCTTGGCCGCGGCGCAGCACAACTACACCCTGCAAAAAGAGCCGCGTGACGCCGAGATCCTGCTGCGCTGCGCCCTGGCCACCGGCGACAGCGCGGCGGCCCAGCCGGTGCTGCGCTGGCTGCAGGCCTCGCATTACGAAGACCCGCGGCTACAGGACCTGGTGGCACGCCTGCCCGCGGCCAATGGGGAACGGCCATGACGCCCCCCCACCCCGTCCCCTGGCCCAGGCGGGCATGGCTGCCCCTGAGGCGCTGGCTGCGCCGGACCCTGCCCCTGCTGGCCCTGGCCAGCGCGCTCCTGGGCCAGGCACCGGCCTGGGCCCACAAGCCCAGTGACAGCTACCTGACGCTGCGCGCCAATGGCACCGAGCAGATCGAGGTGCGCTGGGACATCGCGTTGCGCGATCTCGACTTCGTGCTCCAGCTCGACCGCGACGGCGACGGCCAGCTCACCTGGGGTGAGGTGCGCCAGCGCAGTACCGACATTGCCAGCTACGCCACCCAGCACCTGGACCTGGTGCTGGCCGGGCCCTGCCAGTGGCAGCCGCCAGCCCCACTGCAACTCGACCGGCACAGCGACGGCACCTACGCGGTGCTGAGCCTGCAGGCGCACTGTCCCGCGGGGCCGGCCAGCGCGCTGCGGGTGCGTTATGCCCTGCTGTTCGACGTGGACCCGCTGCACCGCGGCCTGGTGCAGTGGCTGGCACCGGGCGCCAGCGGCCCGCAGGCCCTGGTGTTCGCGCCCGAATCGGCCGAGCAGGCTCTGGCGCTCAGCGGGCCCAGCGCCTGGCAAACCCTGCGCCAGTACCTGGCCGACGGGGTCTGGCACATCTGGATCGGTTTCGACCACATCTTGTTTCTTCTGTCGCTGCTGCTGCCTTCGGTGCTGGCCTGGCACGACGGCCGCTGGCAAGGCATCGCCCGGCCCGGCCTGGCCGTGACCGAGGTACTGAAGGTGGTGACCGCCTTCACCCTGGCGCACTCGCTCACGCTGAGCCTGGCAGCGCTGGGCGTGGTGAGCCTGCCCTCTCGCTGGGTGGAGTCGGCGATCGCGGCCTCGGTCATCGTGGCCGCGCTCAGCAACCTGCGCGCGCAGCATGGCGGCCGGCGCTGGCCCATGGCCTTCGGCTTCGGCCTGGTGCACGGTTTCGGTTTCGCCTCGGTGCTCAACGACCTGGGCCTGCCGAGCGAGGCCCTGGCCCTGGCTCTGGTGGGCTTCAATGCCGGCGTGGAGCTGGGCCAACTGGCCATCGTCGCGGCCTTCCTGCCGCTGGCCTACACGCTGCGCCGCACACCGTTTTACCAGTGGGGCGTGTTCCGCGGCGGCAGCGTGGCCGTGGCCGCGCTGGCCTGCTACTGGCTGGCACAGCGTCTGTTCGACCTTTGAAGGCTGCTGCAGCACCACACCCGGCGTGGCGCAGGGCAACGCCACCGCTGCGCGGATCCGCCCGGGGTCAGGCGCTGCTCCCCAACCTGACTGACTCCTGATTTCATAGCAAAAAAGTGCCTGCAGCCAAGGGCTGCAGGCACTTTTGGGTTTGAACGCGGAGAAACCGCCGGCTCAGTTGGTGGCGGCCTCTTCCGGCTCGGTCGGCTCGGCCCGGCCGGCTTTGCCGTCCTTCTTGGGCAGGGGCTGGATGTCCAGCACCACCTCGTCCTTGTCGTCGAGGTCCACACTCAGGCGGCCCCCGTCGGTCAGGCGACCGAACAGCAGCTCGTCGGCCAGCGCGCGGCGGATGGTGTCCTGAATCAGGCGCTGCATCGGGCGCGCGCCCATCAGCGGGTCGAAGCCTTTCTTGGCCAGGTGCTTGCGCAGCTTGTCGCTGAAGGTGAC
>CAZKDU010000154.1:0-5385 GCA_964551485.1 uncultured Burkholderiaceae bacterium | reverse complement strand
GAACATCGTGCCCTACCAGGTGTTCGAGGTGCAGGCCCCGGCCGGCAGCGCGCCGGGCACACGCGACCACCTGATCCTGGCGGTGGGCAACGACGGCCAGTTCGCCAAGTTCTGCACCGTCGCCGGCGTGCCCGAACTCGCCCAGGACCCGCGCTACGCGCGCAACGCCGACCGCGTGCGCCACCGAGCCGAGCTGGTGCCGCGGCTGCAGGCCCTGCTGCTGACCCGGCCCAAGGCCGAGTGGCTGGCGACCCTGGAGGCCGCCAAGGTGCCCTGCGGCGCCATCAACCACCTGGGTGAGGTGTTCGCCGACCCCCAGGTGCAGGCGCGCGGCATGGTGCAGCACTGGGCCCACCCGCTGCGCAGCGACCTGCCATTGGTGGCCAGCCCGCTCAAGCTCAGCGCCACCCCGGTCTGCCAGCAACGCCCGCCGCCCCTGTTGGGCCAGCACACCGACGAGGTGCTCCAAGAACTGCTGGGCCTGTCGGCCGCACAATGCGCGGCCCTGCGCCAGGCGCAGGTGGTTTGAGCCCAGGGCCCTGTGGCACGCCCATGCCGGGCCATGGCCACAACCAGCCGACTCGCCAGATTCCTCCAAAACCGGCACAATGGTAAGCCTTGGCACTGCCGCGTACCAAACAAACCTGCCCCGCCGGGGCACTGCGGTGCCCTTTGCGGATGATGTTGACGGAGAGCTTCTGACATGACGACCCCTACCCTGCCCAGCCTGAGCCCGGCCCCCGACCTGAGCGCCCTGACCGGCCTGCTGACCAAAGGGCTGCTGGGCAACCCCGACCTGAGTGGCCTGGTCGGCTTGATGTCCCAAGGCTCTCAGTCGCTGCCGGACCTGGGCTCCCTCACGGGCCAGCTCGGCTCTCTGACCCAATCGCTCACGGGTCTGCTGGGCCAGCCCGCCGTGTCTGCACTGCCCAGCACCCTGGGCCTGGGCGGGCTGAGTGGCGCCGTGTCCACCTTGCCATCGCTGCCGCCGCCGCTGAACAGCCTGCTGCCCTCCGATGGGCTGAGCGTGCTGAGCGGTGTGCTGGGCGGCTTGGGTCGCTGAGCCTGACATCACCCTCTCCGGGCGCCTGTCCCACAGCCGCAAGCGGCTGTGGGACAGGCCCACTCAAGGGGCCACAGTCCCCCCGAACATCGCGCCCGCTGAGCTCAGCGGGCGCCGAATACCTTCTTGAGCAGGGCGCTGCCCGCGCTCACGGGATCCTGGCGGATCTTCTTTTCCTCCTCACCGATCATCAGGTACAGGCCATCCAGTGACTTGCCGGTGACGTACTGCTGCAGGTTGGCATCCTCCTTGCGCAGCAGGCCCAGCCCGGCGGCCTTGCCGGCAAACTGGTTGTATTTCTCGGCCAGGCCCACTTTCTCAGTGGCCTGTGTGACCACTGGCAAAAAGCGCAGCCCCAGCGGCTCGCGCGTTTTCTCGGCGAAAAAACCCGTGACCGAGGTGTCGCCGCCGGTCAGGATCTGTTTGGCATCGCCCACGCTCATGTTGCGCACGGCGTTCACCAGCAGGTCCTTGGCGAGTGGCACAGCGCTTTCGGCGGCACGGTTCATGGACGTGACCAGCTCGTCCACGCGCCGCCCCTGGCCCAGGCCCTTGAGCAGGCGCGCAGCGTCTTCCAGCACACCGGGCAGCGGGATGCGAACTTTCGGATTCGACAGGAATCCATCCGGGCGGCCCAGCAAGTCCACCGCCACCAGAGCCCCCTTTTCCAGGGCCGCCCTCAGGCCTTGCGAGACCTCGGCGTTGCTGAGCTGGTCCAGCGCCACGGCATGCGCCTGGCGCCAAGCCAACAGGCTCAGCGCGGGCAAGGCCAACGAATTAAACTCTCGACGATCCATCGCACCCTTCCGGACATGAAACGATTCCTCTACCTGGCCGCCGCTGTCGCGGTGCTGGCCGCTGGCGCCCTGGCCTACTTCGGCGGAGGCCCGAGCGACGCCCCGGCCTCCACGTTCGTGCTGCTGGACGGTTCGCGCAAGACCACAGCCGACCTCAAGGGCAAGGTCACGCTGGTCAACTTCTGGGCCACCAGCTGCACCACCTGTGTGGCCGAAATGCCCAAGATCGTGGCCACCTACGACAAGTACAAGGCGCGCGGCTTCGACACCCTGGCGGTGGCCATGAGCTACGACCCACCATCCTACGTGGTCAATTATGCGCAGACGCGCCAGCTGCCCTTCTCGGTGGCCATCGACAACACCGGTGCGGTGGCCCAGGCCTGGGGCGAGGTGCGGCTCACGCCCACCACCTACATCGTCAACAAGCGTGGCCAGATCGTGAAGCGCTACGTGGGTGAACCCGATTTCACCGAACTGCACCGCCTGCTGGAGCAGCTGCTGGCCGAGGCCTGAAGCCGCGACCCCGTCGCTCAGCCCGCACTGGGTACACTCTGGCCCGTGAGCCCCCCAGACATCCGGCTGGCCGCCCCCACCGGCGACCAGGGCCTTAGCGAACTCCGTGCCCTGTTCCTCGACTACGCCGAGCAGTTGGGCGTGGACCTGGGCTTCCAGTCGTTCGAGCAAGAGTTGGCCAGCCTGCCCGGCGACTACGCCGAGCCGCGCGGCACCCTGCTGCTGGCCTGGGTGGATGGACAGCCTGCGGGCTGCTGTGCCCTGCGCCCGCTGGACACCATCGACTACCCTAACGCCGCGGAGATGAAACGCCTGTTCGTGCGCAAGGCCTTCCGCGGCTTTGGCCTGGGCCGGCAACTGGCCGAGGCGATCCTGGACGCGGCCCGGCTGCGCGGCTACACCAGCGTGCTGCTGGACACCATCGACGACATGGAGGCGGCGCGCGCGCTGTACGAGGAGTTGGGCTTCGTGGACATCCCGCCCTACTACTACAACCCGCTGCCCGGCGCACATTACCTCAAGGTAGAACTGTAGCCGGCTGCAGGCGGCGCCCACACGCCCGAAACACAAAGGCCCCGCCCAGTTTTATCTGGGCGAGGCCTCAAAACCCACGCTGGCCCTTGTCAGGCAAGGGCTAAGCGCTATCAAAAACAGAGCGTCAGCCCTTGGCCTGCGCCAGCAGCGTGGCGGCGTCGCTGACCTCGAACTTGCCCGGGCCCTCGATGTTGAGGGTAGCCACCTTGCCGTCTTTCACCAGCATGGAGTAGCGGTTGCTGCGCAGACCCAAGCCCTTGCCGGTCAAGTCCAGCGTCAAGCCGGTGGCCTTGGCAAAGGTGGCGTCGCCGTCACCCAGCATGCGCACCTTGCCGGCGGTCTTCTGGTCACGCGCCCAGGCCCCCATGACAAAGGCGTCGTTCACGCTCACGCACCAGATCTCGTCGACGCCGGCGGCCGCGAACTCGGCGTGTTTCTCCACAAAACCGGGCACGTGCTTGGCCGAGCAGGTCGGCGTGAACGCACCGGGCAGCGCGAACAGTGCAATGGTCTTGCCAGCCGTGGCCTGGGCCACGGGCACCGGGTTCGGGCCGATGCTGCAGCCATTGCCTTCCACCTCGGAGTACTCCATCAGGGTCGTGGCGGGAAGGGTGTCACCAATTTTGATCATGTCTTGCTCCTCAGAAAATGGGGCAACGCGGCCCCTGAAAGAAAACGGCCCACACAGGGTGGGCCGTTTGGCATGCGACTGGGTGTCGGGCGGGTCTGTGGGTCAGACGGCCGCCGCCTTTTCCACCAAGCGGGTGGCCACCCAGTTCTTGGTCTTGGAAATCGGCTTGCTCTCGGTGATCTCGATCACGTCGCCCAGCTTGTACTCGCCCTTTTCGTCGTGGGCGTGGTACTTGCTCGACTTGGCCACGATCTTGCCATAGAGCTCGTGCTTGACACGGCGCTCGACCAGCACGGTCACGGTCTTGGCACGCTTATCGCTGACCACCTTGCCAATCAAGGTGCGCTTGAGGGATTTTTTAGCTTCCGTCATGGTCACTCCTTACTTGGCGGCTTGCTTTTCAGCAAGGATGGTCTTGGCACGCGCGATGGCGCGGCGGGTGCTGCGCAGGGTCGCGGTGTTGTTCAGCTGTTGCGTGGCCTTCTGCATGCGCAGACCGAAGTGGGCCTTTTGCAGGGCCTTGACTTCTTCCTTCAGGCCAGCCACGTCTTTTTGGCGCAGTTCAGCAGTTTTCATGTCTGTGTCCTCCTGATCACTGGCCAATCATGCGTGCCACAAAAGTGGTGCGCAGGGGCAGCTTGGCAGCTGCCAGACGGAAAGCCTCGCGGGCGAGCTCTTCGGGCACACCCACGATTTCGTACAGCACCTTGCCGGGCTGGATCTCGGCCACGTAGTACTCGGGGTTGCCCTTGCCGTTACCCATCCGCACTTCGGCGGGCTTTTGGGAAATTGGCTTGTCGGGAAACACACGAATCCAGATACGGCCACCACGCTTGACGTGACGGGAGATCGCACGGCGTGCGGATTCGATCTGGCGCGCGGTCAGGCGGCCACGGTCGGTGGACTTCAGGCCGAAGTCACCGAAAGCCACCGAGTTGCCTCGGGTGGCGATGCCAGTGTTGCGGCCTTTTTGTTCCTTGCGGAATTTTCTGCGGGCAGGTTGCAGCATGATTTATCTCCGTATGGACCGACCGATCACTCGGTCTTGGCACCGTCAGCTGCTGCAGCTGGCGCGCCTACCTTGCGGACGCGCTTAACGGCGGTTTTGGCATCGGCCCCCGAGGCCTCTGCGGGTTTGTCGCTGCCATCGGCAGGCGCCACGTTGCCCCCCATCGGGCGACGAGCGCCACCGGTGCGGGGACGGTCGCCACCAGGACGGCCATCGCGGCGCGGGCCACGCGGGCGACGTTCTTCTTCGGCACGCGGTTCGACCGCGGCGGGCAGGTCGTTGCGGCCCAAGGTGTCACCCTTGTAGACCCAGACCTTGACGCCGATCACACCATAGGTGGTCTTGGCTTCGGAGGTACCGTAGTCGATGTCGGCGCGCAACGTGTGAAGCGGCACGCGACCTTCGCGGTACCACTCGCAGCGGGCGATTTCGATGCCGTTCAGACGGCCCGAACTCATGATCTTGATGCCCTGGGCACCCAGGCGCATGGCGTTCTGCATGGCGCGCTTCATGGCGCGGCGGAACATGATGCGCTTTTCGAGCTGCTGGGTGATGCTGTCGGCGATCAGCTGGGCATCGATTTCAGGCTTGCGCACTTCTTCGATGTTCACTGCCACCGGCACGCCCAGGCGCTTGCCGAGTTCTTTCTTGAGCGCTTCGATGTCTTCGCCCTTCTTGCCGATCACCACGCCCGGACGTGCCGAGAAGATGGTGATGCGGGCGCTCTTGGCGGGACGCTCGATCAGCACGCGCGAAACGGCGGCGTTCTTGAGCTTGGCCTTCAGGTACTCGCGCACCTTGATGTCTTCGGCCAGCATGCCGGCGAAGTCACGGTTGC
>CAZKDU010000153.1:0-5409 GCA_964551485.1 uncultured Burkholderiaceae bacterium | reverse complement strand
ATCGGGGCCCGGCTGATCGTGCCGCTGCTGCCCAATGTGGGCGGTGCGGCCAAGCCAGCGGCCCACATGGACACGCCGCCGGCCGTGACGGCCCCGGCCGCTGCCGCTCCGGCTGCGCCCGCCGCGTCCAAGTGACCCCGGTGCCGCCGGCCACGGCCGGCGGCCCTCCTGCCCACACAGCCCGCAGCCGCGGGCTGTTTTTTTGATTGCTATGGATTCAATAGCAACACCACGTTATTCCACAAGGGCTCCAGGTGTTTTAGGCAAGGCTCCCTGATGTGGGCCGCGGCGTGTCCAAAGCCGCGGTTTTTTGCGACACTGGTGGCAAACCATAAACACAACACACCCTCACGCCATGCCTTACCTGTCCCGCGTGCTGTCGGGCGCCGCCAGCATCTTCCGCGCCGAGCTGGCGCTGTTCCGCCGTTTCCCGCGCATGCGCGCGGCCGTCGCCGGCATCGCCTTCGTGCCCGCGCTGTACGCGCTGATCTACCTCTCCAGCGTCTGGGACCCGGCCTCCAAGGCGGTGGACCTGCCGGCCGCCATCGTCAACCAGGACCGCGGCTTCGAGTACCAGGGCCACCAGGCCCAGGTGGGTGCCGACCTCACGGCCACGCTGCTGCGCAAGCAGACCTTCGGTTTTCGCGAGATGGGCGAGCCCGAGGCCGCGCGCCGCGCCGTGCGCGAGGGGCGGCTGGCGTTCGCCTTGCTGATCCCGCCGGACTTCAGCGCCACCGCCGTGCCCGGCAGCCGCGCCGGGGCCGGCCAGCTCGTGGTCTACACCTCGGAGGGCAACAACTACAGCTCGGCCGGCTTCGCACGGCGCTTCGCCGCCGAACTCAGCCACCAGGTCAACGAAACCCTGAACGAGCAGCGCTGGGCCCTGGTGCTACAGACCGCGGCCGGTTCGCAGGAGAGCGTGGGCCGGTTGCGCGAGGGCCTGAGCCAGCTGCGCCAGGGCGTGACCCAGCTGGCCGACGGCTCGCAGAAGTACAGCCAGGCCGCTGACCAGCTCGGCGGCGGCTTCAAGCAGGTGGGTGCGGGCGTCCGGCTGATGGACAGCAAGCGCCCGGCCGACGCCGACCTGCAGGCCCTGAAGAACGGCAGCCAGGCCCTGGCCAATGGCCAGCGCGAGCTGGGCAAGGGTCTGGAGGCGCTGCAGCAGGGGGCGGGCAAACTCGCCGACGGGGCCGGCCAGCTGCGCACCGAGGGCGGCAAGATCCCGTTCTACGGCAGCAAGGTGGCCCAGGCCGCGGGTGAACTGGGCGCCGGTGCCGGCCAGCTCGGCCAGGGCCTGGGCAAGGCGCGCGAGGCCAACACCCAGCTCGCCACCGGTGCCACCACCCTGGACGGCGGCGTGGGCCGACTCACCGAAGGCATGCGCGCCCTCGGCGACGGCCTGCACACCCTTGCAGAGCGCCTGCCCAGCGACCACCAGCTCGACGAGTTCACCCAGGGCGGGCAGCGCCTGGCCCAGGGTGCAGCGCGGCTGCGCGCCGGGGTGGAGCTGATCTACAGCGCCGTGCCCGCCAGCGTGGCCCGGCTGGAAGGCAGCGCCCGTGGCCTGGCCAACTCGGTGGAGCCGCGTGTGGAGGTCGACGCACCGGTGCCCAACAACGGCAGCGCCTTCGCCCCCAACATGGTGGCCGTGGCCCTGTGGGTGGGTGCGGTCATGCTGGCCTACCTGTTCAACATGCGCACCCTGATGGTGGAACACGGGAAGGTGCCACGCCTGGGCCAGGCCCTGGGCAAGTACGCGGTGCCGGCGCTGATGCTGCAGCTGCAGGTGCTGCTGATGCTGGCCACGCTGATCTGGCTGCTGGACGTGCCGGTGCGCGACCTGTTCACGCTGGCGCTGACGCTGAGCGCGGCCTCGCTGGTGTTCTTCGCCATGGTGTTCGCGCTGCTGCGGGTGTTCGGCGAGGCCGGCAAGCTGCTGGCCGTGCTGCTGCTCACGCTGCAGCTGGCCTCGGGCGGCGGTGTGCTGCCGATCGAGCTGTCCGACGGCTTCTTCCGTGCCGTGCACCACTGGCTGCCGTTCACCTGGGTGGTGCAGGCCTTCCGCGCCAGCCTGTTCGGCGCCTTCGACAACGCCTGGGGCCCGGCCTGGCTGCTGGTGGGCCTGAGCGGTGTGGTGGCGCTGGGCATCGCCACCCTGGTCGGGCGCTGGAAACTGGTGACGCTGGAGAACTACCAGCCGGGCATCGACGTCTGAGGACCCGGCCCACCCCGCAACCAATGCCGAGCGCTTCAGGCTGTGGACTGGACCACGTTCAGGCCGGGGCCTGGGTCACGGCGCGCAGCAGACGGCTGGCCGGCTCCACCAGGCGCACCAGATCACCGGCACGGTTGTCCTCAATGGCCTGGAGCACCAGCTCGTGGATGCCGCCCACCACCGCCATGGCCATCTCGGGCCGCAGGCGCGGCACCGGTTCGCCGGCGTTCATCACCTCGAGCATGAAATTGGCAATGGTTTCGTTGACTCGGCGGCGCGCCGCCAGCCCCTCCATGCCCAGGCCCAGGATCTCGATGAACAGGGTGCGCAGCAGCACCGGGTTGGAGGCCAGGCAGCCAAGGTAGGCCGACAGCGCCTGCTCCACCTGGGTCTGCCAGTGGCGCCCCGGGTCGATCGCGTCGCGCAGCACCTGCAGCGCGTTGCGGCTGGCAGCCTCGTAGAGCGCAGTCAGGCAGTCGGCCTTGGTCTCGAAATGCTCGTAGAAGGTGCGGCGCGAGACGCTGGCCTCGCGCACAATGTCGGCGATGGTGGTGTCGCCGTAGCCCTTGTCGGCCACCGCATGCGCCATGCCCTCCAGCAGCCGTGAGCGGTGTTCACTTTTGGCAGGGGCAAAGGCAACGGCTTCCATCTGAACGTTCCTGATAAAGAAAAGCAATCATTCGATTGTTGCTCTGGACTTGACGGCACCGATCGATGACCTACAGTCGCGGCATCGGTACAAATCGGTACCAATGACCAGCATCCTCCAGATAACAGGGCATTATCAATGACCGACCTGACCGTGCGCCGTTTGCTGATCGACCTGGACACCCCTTTCGGTCGCAACTGGTGTGGCGGTGACGCGTTCCGCACGGCCCTGTTCAATGCCTTGTCGATGAGCTTCCCGCTCGGTGAGCAGTTCTTCATCGACGCCGTGCGCAACGGCCTGCAGGCCCTGCCCGCCGACCGGCAGGTGGTCTATCAGGCCGAGGTGCAGGGTTTCGTCGGCCAGGAGGCCACACACCGGCGCATGCACAGCCTGTTCAACGCCCACCTCACCGCCCAGGGCCTGCAGAACCGCTGGGAGCCCCGCGCCCGCCGGCGCCTGCGGCAGCTTGACGGCCTCGACCCGCGCCACCACCTGGCCGCGACCGCGGCCAACGAGCACTTCACCGCCATCTTTGCCGAGTGGCTGCTGAAGAACCACGACCTGCTCGACGGCGCCGAGCCGCGCCTGAAAACCCTGTGGCTGTGGCACAGCGCCGAGGAGTCCGAGCACAAGAGCACGGCTTTCGACCTGTACCAGGCCCTGGGCGGCAGCCATGCCTGGCGCCTGCGCTGGTTCCGCCGCATCACCCTCTTGTTCCTGAGCGACGCGCTGCGCCAGACCCTGCACAACCTGCGCGTGGAAGGCCAGCTCTGGCGATGGCGCACCTGGGCCAGCGCCGCCACCGACCTGTTCGGCCGGCGCGGCCTGATCCGCCAGACCTTCCAGCCCTGGAAGGACTACCTGAAACGCGACTTCCACCCCTCACAGCAGCCGCACACGCTCTCGGCCGACTGGCTGCGCGACCACACGACCCTGTACCGCCCGGTCAGCCACGCGGCCTGAGCCCGCCAGGCCCTCGCCCGAGCCAACACCAGGTTCAGACCGGCGCCGTGCCGCGCCGGCGCACCGGCCCGACGCGGGCCTCGATTTGCGCCCGCAATGCGGGCTGCAGGCCCAGGGCGAACAGCGCCTCGGCCACCACGAACAGCGGCCCAATCACCAGGCCCATGAGATCGTCCACGAAGGCCGGCTTGCGCCCTTCGAACACGTGGCCGACGAACTGGAACACCCAACCCACCACGAACAGGCCCAGGCCCGTCCCCAGCCAGGCCGAACTGCCCTGCCCGGCTGCCCAGTGCCCGCCCCACAGCCCCAGGGCCAGCAGCAGCGCCATGAGCAGCCCGAGCCGCGCGTCGAGTCGCAGGTAGTAGGCCGCCGTCAGGCCGCTGGCCACCAGGGCCGGCGTGAACCAGCCCGCTACCCCCCAGTCCGGGCGCGACAGCAACACCTGCACCGCCAGCACGATCATCGGGATGCCCACGAAATGGGTGGCAATGTTGCGCGGGTCGCGGTGGTAGGCCGCGTACTGGGCCAGCTGATCGGTCAGGGTCTTCATGGGTTTGCTCCTCAGGCCAGGCGGCGTGGTCGTGCAGCGCTTGGCACATGCCATTCTGTGGCGCAGGCCCCGTGCCGGCAAGCCGGGCCTGTCCCGTGGCGGACGGCGGCCTGGCCCCGGCACCCGCACAAAAGCCCTGCCCTGAGGTAAAAGTACCCTGGCACGGCTCTCGCTTGCTGCGGCACAATAGCGCCATGTCCGAACGTGTCATTCCCTTGGTCGACCACCGCATCGCGGCGCTGACCGCGCACGTGCCCAGCCAGCGCATCACACCCAACGGCCTGCTGGCCGACACCCTGGGCCGCCCGCTGCGCGACCTGCGCATCAGCGTCACCGACCGCTGCAACTTCCGCTGCAGCTACTGCATGCCCAAGGAAATCTTCGACAAGAACTACCCCTACCTGCCGCATGCCTCGTTGCTGAGCTTCGAGGAAATCACGCGGGTGGCCCGGCTGTTCGCGGCACATGGCGTGCGCAAGCTGCGCCTGACCGGCGGCGAACCGCTGCTGCGCAAAAACCTGGAGCTGCTGATCGAGCAGCTGGCCGCGCTGCGCACCGTGGACGGTGAACCGCTGGACCTCACGCTCACCACCAACGGCTCGCTGCTGGCGCGCAAGGCCAAGGCGCTGAAGGCCGCCGGCCTGCAGCGCGTCACCGTCAGCCTGGACGGGCTGGACGACGCCGTGTTCCGCCGCATGAACGACGTCGACTTCCCGGTGGCCGACGTGCTGCATGGCATCGAGGCCGCGCGCGACGCCGGCCTGGGCCCGATCAAGGTCAACATGGTGGTCAAGCGCGGCACCAACGAGCACGAGATCCTGCCGATGGCGCGCCACTTCAAGGGCACGGGCATCGTGCTGCGCTTCATCGAATACATGGACGTCGGCGCCACCAACGGCTGGCGCATGGACGAGGTGATGCCCTCGGACGACGTGCGCGCAATGCTGCACCGGCACTTCCCGCTCGAGCCGCTGGCGGCGAGCGCACCCGGCGAGACGGCCGAGCGTTGGCGCTATGCCGACGGCGGCG
>CAZKDU010000152.1:0-5440 GCA_964551485.1 uncultured Burkholderiaceae bacterium | reverse complement strand
TCTTCGCCGATGCATGGCATACGCATGCGTTGGCGGCCGGTGTGCTGCTGGCCTTCAGCGGCTGGCTGGGCCTGGCCACGGCCGCCACCTGGCTGATCATGGCGGTGTTCTTCCGCTACTCCTCGCTGGCCTCGCTCACGGCCGCGGTGTTCGCGCCGTTCTTCTACCTGCTGGGCGGCGGCATCGCCTGGCCCATGCAGCCGCCGCTGGCGCTGGCCATTGTGGTCATGAGTGCGCTGCTGGTCTGGCGCCACCGCGAAAACGTCGTGCGCCTGTTGCGCGGGCAGGAGAGCAAGCTGGGCGCGGGCAAGAAGCCCACGCCCTGAGCCGGGCCTGAATACCTCCCCCCGAGCGCGCCGGCGCAAACCAGACGCACCGGTGTCCGGCCGCTGGCGCGGGCCGTCCCGGGGTGTGGCCATGGGGGCCGCGGCCTGGCTCAGGCGGCCAGGCCGTGGGACAACCCTGTGGGGGTGAGGGACGAACCGGAACCGTCTGCCGGGCGCCATGCCCGGCCGGTCGCAGGCGGCTCAGTCGCGAAAGTTGTCGAACGACAGCGGCACGTCGGTGATGTCCTTGCGGATCAGCGCCATCGCGGCCTGCAGGTCGTCGCGCTTGGCGCCGGTCACGCGCACGGCGTCGCCCTGGATCGCGGCCTGCAGCTTGAGCTTGCTGTCCTTGATCAGCTTCTGGATCTTCTTGGCCTGCTCGCTCTCGATGCCACTGCGCACCTTGACCACCTGCTTGACCTTGTCGCCGCCGATCTTCTGCACCGCGCCCAGGTCGAGGAAGCGCACGTCCACGTTGCGCTTGGTGAGCTTGTTGCGCAGGATGTCCTCGACCTGCTGGAGCTGGAAGTCGGCGTCGCCGAACAGGGTGATTTCCTTGTCCTTGATCTCGATGGCGGCCGAGGTGCCCTTGAAATCGAAGCGCGTGCCGATTTCCTTGGCCGTGTTGTCCACGGCGTTCTTCACTTCGACCAGGTTGGGTTCACAAACGGTATCAAACGAGGGCATGGCAGCACCGGCTAGAGAAGGGGTCAGACAAAAGGGGAATGCGACAATTCTCCCATGTTCGTCGAGCAATCCGTTCCCCTGCAGCCGTACAACAGCTTCGGCATCCTGGCGCGTGCCCAGACCCTGGTGCGCGTGCGCAGCGAGGCCGACGTGCATGCCGTGCTGGCCCACCCCGAACTCGGCCCCGCGCCCAAGTTCGTGCTGGGCGGGGGCAGCAACATCGTGCTCACCGGCGACGTCAAGCCGGTGGTGCTCAAGGTCGAGATCGGCGGCCGGCGCCTGGTGGAGGACGGGCCGCGGGCCTGGGTGGTCGAGGCCGGGGCCGGCGAGCCCTGGCACGCGTTCGTGGCCTGGACCCTGGCGCAGGGCTGGCCCGGCCTGGAGAACCTGGCCCTGATTCCCGGCACTGTGGGCGCGGCCCCGGTGCAGAACATCGGCGCCTACGGTCTGGAGCTGCAGGACCGCTTCGACTCGCTCGACGGCATCGACCTGGCCACCGGCCAGGCCTTCACGCTCGATGCCGCGCAGTGCGCGTTCGGCTACCGCGACTCGGTGTTCAAGCACGCCCCGGCCCAGCCCGGCGGCCTGGGCCTGGCCGGGCGCGCGCTCATCACGCGCGTGCGCCTGCGCCTGCCCAAGCCCTGGCAACCCGTGCTCGGCTACCTCGACCTGGAGCGCAAACGCAGCGACGCCGGCATCGACCGGCCCAGCGCGCAGCAGCTGTTCGACTGGGTCTGCGAGATCCGCCGCGCCAAGCTGCCCGACCCGGCGCTGATCGGCAACGCCGGCAGCTTCTTCAAGAACCCCACGGTCACGCCCGAGCAGTGCGCCGACATCATCGCGCGCGACCCGCGGGTGGTGCACTACCCACTGCCCGACGGGCGCATCAAGCTGGCCGCGGGCTGGCTGATCGATGCCTGTGGCTGGAAGGGCAAGAGCGTGGGCAACGCCGCCGTCTACGACAAACAGGCCCTGGTGCTGGTGAACCGCGGCGGCCTGGTCCAGCCGGCCACCGGCGGCGAGGTCATGACCCTGGCGCGCGCCATTCAGACCAGCGTGTACGAGCGCTTCGGCATCCGGCTCGAGCCCGAGCCGGTGGTGGTCTGAAGATCAGGGCCCTTCCTGAGCCCACCTCCGCTGCGTGCCGCCATGACCCCACCGCCGTTCCCGGCCCAGCGCCGCATCCCCGCCACCTGGCTGCGTGGCGGCACCAGCAAGGGCCTGTTCTTCCGCCTGCACGACCTGCCCGAGGCCGCCCAGCAACCGGGCCCGGCACGCGACGCGCTGCTGCTGCGCGTGATGGGCAGCCCCGACCCCTACGGCCAGCAGATCGACGGCCTGGGCGGGGCCAGCTCCAGCACCAGCAAGGTGGTGATCGTCTCGCCCAGCACCCGGCCGGGCCACGACGTGGACTACCTGTTCGGCCAAGTGGCGATCGACCGCGCGGTCATCGACTGGTCGGGCAACTGCGGCAACCTGTCGGCGGCGGTCGGGCCGTTCGCCATTGCCGGCGGGCTGCTCGACCCGGCCCGGCTGCCGCACGAGGGCTTGGCCAGCGTGCGCATCTGGCAGGCGAACATCGGCAAGACCATCGTGGCCCAGGTGCCCATGCACGGCGGCCAGGTGCAGGAGACGGGGGACTTCACGCTCGATGGCGTGGCTTTCCCGGCGGCCGAGGTGCGGCTCGACTTCCTCGACCCGGCCGATGACGGCGAGGGCGGCGGTGCGATGTTCCCCACTGGCCGCCTGGTGGACGTGCTCGACGTGCCCGGGGTGGGGCGCCTGGAGGCCACCCTGATCCAGGCCGGCATCCCCACCATTTTTCTGCGCGCGGCCGACCTCGGCTGCACCGGCACCGAGCTGCAGCCGGTCCTGAATGGCGACCCGGCGGCACTGGCGCGCTTCGAGGCCATCCGCGCCTGGGGCGCGGTACAGATGGGCCTGATCGGCGACGTGGTCGAGGCTGCCACGCGCCAGCACACGCCCAAGATCGCTTTCGTGGCGCCGCCGGTCGACCACGTGGTGGCGGGCGGCCGGCGGGTGCGCGCGGCCGAGGTCGATCTGCTGGTGCGTGCGCTCTCCATGGGCCGCCTGCACCACGCCATGATGGGCACGGCGGCGGTGGCCATCGGCGCGGCCGCGGCCGTGCCCGGCACGCTGGTGCACCAGGCTCTGGGCGGCGGCACCCGGCCGACCCTGTGTGTCGGCCACCCCTCGGGCACGCTGAGCGTGGGGGCCGAGGCGGCGCAGGTCGGCGGCCGCTGGACCGTGACCCGGGTGCGCATGAGCCGCAGCGCGCGCGTGCTCATGGAGGGCTGGGTGCGGGTGCCGACCCAGACCGGCGCCTGAGCCACGGCGGGCGGCCGGTGTGACGCAGAGGGTGTGGAGCACATGGCGGGCGCTCTGGCCCGGGCGCCCCGGTGGTGCAGGCCCAGGGCCTGCCGGGCTTGATGATGCAGACCACAGACCACAGACCACAGACCACAGACCACAGACCACAGACCACAGACCACAGACTGGCTGCTGGCCCCACTGCACCTGGCCGCGGTGCTGTACCCGGGGTTGCCGCGCCGGCACGGTGCGACCCCGAGGCAAGCCAGAATGGGGGGCACGCTACCTACCCCACCACCGCCTGCCATGACCCCGTCACCCCTGCATGCCTCCACCGACGCACCGGCCGACCCGGTCCGTGCCCGCCGCCAGGCCTTCCGTGCCCTGCACCAGAGCGGCTGCTTCGTCATCCCCAACCCCTGGGACGTGGGCAGCGCCCGGCTGCTGCAGGGGCTGGGTTTCCAGGCCCTGGCCAGCACCAGTGCAGGCCAGGCCTGGTCGCAGGGCCGGGCCGACGGCATGTTGCCGCGCGACGCGGTGCTGGCCCACCTGCGCGAGCTGGTGCAGGCCACCGAGCTGCCGCTGAACGCCGACTTCGGCAACGGTTACGGCGACAGCCCCGAGGCCGTGGGCGAGAGCGTGCGCCTGGCCGTGGCCACCGGCGTGGCCGGCCTGTCGATCGAAGACGCGACGGGCGACGCCGCTGCGCCGTTGTTCGACCTGCCCACCGCCGTGGCGCGCCTGCGCGCCGCGCGCCAGGCCATCGACGCCACGGGGGGCGAGACCCTGCTGGTGGGGCGAGCCGAGAACTTCTTTGTCGGCCGCCCGGACCTGCCCGACACCCTGGCGCGGCTGCGCGCCTACGCCGAGGCGGGCGCCGACTGCCTGTACGCGCCCGGCATCCGCACCCGCGAGGAGATCTGTGCTGTAGTGCAGGCCGTGGCGCCCAAACCCGTGAACCTGCTGATCGGCCATGCGAGCGAGCTCACGCTGGCCGACGTGGCCGCCCTGGGCGTGCGCCGGGTCAGTGTGGGCGGGGCGCTGGCGCGCGTGGCCTGGGGCGCGGTGCTGCAGGCGGCGCGGCAGATGCAGGAGGGTGGGCACTTCGACGGCCTGGCCGGCGCGGCCTCTGGGGCCAGCCTGAACGCCCTGTTCGGCGGGCCCTGAGCGGCAAAGGGGTCGACACCCGGGCACCCGGTGTCTGGGCGGCAAGCGGGTGGCCTGGCCCTGGGCAGGGCCGGTGGGGCGGGTGGCATCACTGGCCTTTTGTGGCCGCAGCCCTTGCCACTGTTGAAGAGTTTGCTATGAATTCAGGAGCAACACGATGTGCTGGTCGCCCAGGGACGCCCAAGGGGCTGTCCGGGCCGCAGGCTCGGGGCGGGCGCTGGGGTTGCAGCGGGCTCAGCGCGGGCCGCCGGTGCGCGGCTCGAGGTGGCGGAAGGTGATGCGGCCCTTGCCCAGGTCGTAGGGCGACAGCTCCAGCGAGACACGGTCGCCGGCCAGGATGCGGATGTGGTGCTTGCGCATCTTGCCGCCGGTGTAGGCCACCAGCTCGTGGCCGTTGTCCAGGCGCACGCGGAAGCGCGAGTCGGGCAGCACTTCCTCGACCTTGCCTTGCATTTCGATCAGTTCTTCTTTGGCCATGGGGCACGCTCTTTCTTCATTCAATGTCGGGTGGGTCCGCCACCAGGGGCGGCAGGCCAGGGGCTCACATCGAAGGCCCTGCCGCGTCGGCGGCCGGGCCTCGCGCCAGCGGGCGCGTCAGGGTTTGTCGCCACCCAGCTGCGGCAGGGCCGTGCCGGCGCCAACCGACAGCAGGCCGCTGCGGGTGTAGACGGCCAGCTTGTTGCGGGTGTCGATGATGTCGAGGTTGCGCATGGTCAGCTGGCCGATGCGGTCCAGCGGCGAGAACGGTGCGTCCTCGACCTTCTCCATGGAGAGGCGCTCGGGCGCGTAGGTCAGGTTGGGGCTCTCGGTGTTGAGCAGGCTGTAGTCGTTGCCGCGGCGCAGCTCCAGCGTGACCTCGCCGGTGATGGCGCGCGCCACCCAGCGCTGGGCGGTTTCGCGCAGCATGATGGCCTGCGGGTCGAACCAGC
>CAZKDU010000151.1:0-5445 GCA_964551485.1 uncultured Burkholderiaceae bacterium | reverse complement strand
GCGCAGGCTGCCGCTGCCGTCGAGCGGGAGGCTGTCCAGCACCTCGCCGCCCCAGCGCGCCTGGGCCAGCCGGGCCTGCAGCTGCAGCGGGGCATCGCTGGCACCGGCCGGGGCGGCCAGCCGCCACTGCGCACGGCCGTCGGCCAGCTGCAGGGAACCGGCCCGCAGGCCCTGGGCGCTGAGCTGGCCATCGCTGTGCCAGGCCCCGCCGGCCTGGGCCGTTGCGTGCGCCTCGCCCTGCAGCGTGCCCTCGACCGCCCCGGCGCCCCCCAGAGCGCGCCACAGCGGGGTCAGGCGCGGCAGGGCCGGGGCCTGCAGGCTCAGGCTGGCGCTGCCCGGGCCCTCGCCGGGGCGGGCCGAGCCCGCGCCCACGGGGTGCTGGGCCTGCCAGGCCAGCCGGTTGCCCGCGCCCTCGACCCAGCCCTGGGCCCTCAGCGCCTGTTGCGGGCCGTGGCCGAGCGTGAACTCGGCCGCCACTGGCACCCCAGCCAGCAGGCCCGGGGCCAGGCGCAGGCTGGCGCGCCCGCTGAAGCGCCGGGCCCAGGTGTCGAGCAGGGCCTGCAGGGGGGCGGCCGACAGCGGCCCGGGGGGGGCGACCCCGGTGGACGCCCCGGGTGGCTCGGACGACGGGCGGGTCGGTGCCGAGGACAGCGCCACGGACCGGGCGGGCGGCAGCGGCAGTGTCGCCGGGTCTGTGGCGGCCGGCGGCCGGGCCACCGCAGGGGCTGGTGCGGGCGCGGCCGGCGCCTCGGGGGTGTAGCGCGCGTCCAGCTCGGCCGTGGCGTCGAGCCGGCTCGGCCCGCGCGCGGTCGCGGCCAGCGGCCCGGGCCACCAGACGAAGGGGTCGAACGCGGTCAGCCGGGCCTGGGCCTTGGCCTGCCAGCCCAGCGGCGCCGGGCCAGCGGCCTGGACCCACTGGCCGCTGGCCTGGGCCTGGGCATCACCGCTGCGCAGGCGCAGCTGGCCCAGGTCCAGCCGCAGACCGCCGGCGGCCGACCAGGCCAGGGTGGCATCGAGTTCGGCCTGCACCGCCGGGCCGGGCCGGCCCCGGGCATCGAGCCGCTGGCCGTCGAGCTGGCCGCGTGTGCTCAGGGCCTCGCCCGCGCCCGTGGCCTGGAGCTCGCCGGCCAGCACCATGGCCGGGGCCCGGGTGTCCAGCCGCGCCGGCTGCAGCCCGGCCAGCGTGGCCTGCAGGGTCCAGCGGCCGTCCTTGGCCACGCCCTGGGCCTGAAGCTGGCCCGCCGGGGCGCTGGCGGCACCCAGCAGGGCCTGCAGCGCCAACAGGCGCAGCGCGAGAGGGTGGCCGGCCCCGGCCTCGTCCGGGGCGTCGAGCGCCAGGCGCGCGTCGAGCTGGCGCAGCGGCAGGGCGCCATCGCTCCAGCGGCCGGCGGCGGCATTGGCCAGCGCCAGCACCAGCTCGGCGCCCTGGGCGCCGGGAGGCAGCGGCTGCGCCAGCTGGCCGCCGAGCCGGGTGCGGGGCCAGGCCGGGGACAGCTGGGCCAGGTCCAGCGCCTGCCAGCGCGCCGACAGGGTCTGCAGCGGCCAGGCGGCAAAGGGCTGCAGCACGCCCTGGGCCTGCAGGCCGGCGGCCGGGATGGCGGCACGGCCGCGCGCCGCGGGCTGGGCCTCGGCCTGCCACTGCAGGTGAAGCAGGGGCTGGCGCAGGGGACCACCGAGCCGCAGCTCGCCCTGCCAGAGCGGCGGGGGCACTGGCGCCGGAGCCGCTGCACTCGCCACCTGACCTGTGCCTGCGGGTATGCCCACGGCACGGGGTGCCAGGGTCACGTGCAGGGCTAGCCCCAATTCGCCCTCGGTCGCGATCTGGGCCGTGCCGCCGAGCTGGAGCTGCGCCCACTCGAGGCGCAGGTCATCCAGGCGGTGCTGGCCCTGGGTCTGCAGCGCCAGCCGTGCGTGCAGGCGGCGCAGCGGCTGTGGGCCGAGCGCGGCGGCCTGCAGGGTGTCGAGGTCCAGGCGGTCGATGCGCAGCGCCAGCGGCAGGCTCAGCCGGTCGGGGGCGCGCAATAGGCCATTGGGCGCGGGGTGGGGGTCGGGCGGGGCCGCGGGCAGGTCGAGCTGGCGCGCCCACAGGGCCGTGGCCTGCAGGCCCAGCCAGGCCCCGGGCTCGGACGAGGGCTGCAGCGACAGGCCGCGCCAGCCCAGGTCGCTGAGCTCCAGCAGCAGGCTGCCGTCGGCGCGCTGCAGGCGCAGGCGGCGCGCCGAAAAGTCGCCGAACAGCGCCCCCTGCGGCGCCGTGACCTGCAGGCCCGGCCAGCGCGCCAGCCACCAGGCGGTGCCGGCGGCGGTGTGCAGGCTCCAGAACACACCGGCCAGGGCCAGCACGGCCACGCCGAGCAGGCCCAGCGGCAGCGCCAGGGCCGGGGGCACCCGCAGTCGGTGTGGCGATGGCGATGGGCGAGTGGGGGCAGCCGGGCTCATGGGACAGCGGCCAGTGAGGGAGCGTGAGGGCGCGCCATGTACCGACCTGCCCTCAGAACGCGATGCCCACGCCGAAGTGCACGCGGGTGCGCTGCACGGCCTGGCCGTAGGCCAGGTCCAGGCGCAGCGGGCCGACCGGGGTGCGCAGGCGCAGGCCGACGCCGTAGCCCAGCACTGGGTGCAGCCCGCCCCAGTGGTTGGCGGCCGAACCGGCGTCCACGAACACCGCGCCCAGCAGGGTGGGCAGCGAGGCCCAGACCGGGTGAGCCGCCTCCAGGCTGCCGGCCAGCAGCACGCGGCCGCTGGTCACCGCGCCGTTGACCTCGGGGCCGAGCGACTTGGGCTCGTAGCCGCGCACCGAGTCGTCGCCGCCGGCGCGGAACAGCAGGGTGTCGGGCACCCCCACGCCGGCGCGCGCGAACACCTGGCCGGCGTCGAGCCGGGCGCTGCCGAGCCAGCGCCCGCCCAGCGGCCGGTAGGCGGCGAGCCGGCCGAAGCTGCGCACGAAGGGCCCACTCTGCGCCACGGTGGAGGTGGCGTAGCCGGCGCCGAACTCGCCGTGCAGCACCAGGCCGCGCGTGGGCTGCAGCACGCTGTCGACGCGACGCCAGGTGGCGTGCAGGTTGCCGGTGAGCGAGCGGTCGAGCTGGCGCGGCGCGACGGGGTCGCTGTCGTTGCGCGTGGAGGCGGCCACGAACTCGACGAACTGCAGCCGCTCGATGCGCTCGGTCTCCACCGTGCGGCCGGCGCGCAGCCGGCCCGAGGTGATGGTGGCGCCGGTGATGCTCTCGTGCTGCAGCTTGCCCGCGAGCAGGTGGCGGTAGCCGCCTTCGAGCGGGTGTGAGGTGAGGTCGGTCTCGAGCGACTGGCGGTCGCGGCCGAACTCGAGCTTGTGGCGTGCCACCCAGTCGGTGCCGAAGAAGGGGCGGTCGAACACGCGCCGGTTGACCTGGGTGACCGAGACGCGCGGGCCAGTCAGGTCGCTGAAGCCGGCGCCGAACTCGGCCTGGTGCTGGGGCAGCTCGCGCACGCGCACCCGCACCGGGCTGGCGGCGGCGGCCGCGGGATCGGTGTCGATCTCGGCGGCGGCCGACTCGAACAGGCCGACGCGCTGCAGCCGGTCTTGGAAATCGAGCAGGGCCTTTTCGCTGTAGCGCTCGCCGTGGCCGAAGGTGCGCAGGTTGACCACGGCCGGCGCGCTGTAGCGCTGCAGGCCTTCGGGCCGGACCTCGCCAAAGTGGAACAGCGGCCCGCTGTCGAGCAGCAGGCTGAGCGCGGCGCGGTGATCGGCGGCGTCGACCTGGGCCTGGGTGCGGGCCCAGGCGGCCAGCGGGTAGCCGTCGGCACGCAGCGCGGTCAGGACGGCGTTCTTGGCGTCGCTCCAGGGGGCCTGGCGGAATGGCTGGCCTGGCCCCAGGGCCCAGCTCTGGCGCAGCCGCAGCACCTGGGCCTGGGCCCCGGTGTCGCCGGCCTGGACCGCCTGCTGCAGCGGGCCCTGCACGTCCAGCGCCACCTGCGCCACCTCGGCGCGCGGCCCGGGCGTGACCTGCACGCGCACGCGCGGGCGGCCGTCGTCACCGGGCGGCAGGCGCCGTGCCGTGACCTGGGCATTGAAGTGGCCCTCAGTCTCGAGCAGGGCACGGGCCTGGGCCGGCGCGGCGCGCACCAGGCGGTCGAGGTCGGCCAGGGTGATGGCGTCGGCGCCCTGCAGGGTCTGGAAGCGCGCCAGGTCGAGGTGGGTGGCCAGCAGCTTGCGCAGGCCGTCGTCCGGGGCCTGCACCTCCAGCCGGTAGACCACCGGGCGCTCGGCCGGGGCCTCGGGCGCGGTGGCGGCGTCGGCGGGTGTGGCGACGGGCCCGGGCTCGGGCCCCTCGGGCGGGGGAGTGGACGCCGGCAGCAGGCCGCAGCCGACCAGACCGGCCAGCAGCAGCGCCTGCGACACGCCGGCGCACGCGCGGCCCCAGCCGGTTCTCCACACCCTGAGCGTCATGCCAGCATCTTAGAACGTGTTCGGGGGCGCGCCATCGGACCGGGCCGCTGCACGGGCACACCGCATGAGAGGCGGCCACGGCCCGCGTCGGCGACGTTCCGTCGCCCGCCTCGCGGCCACCGGCAGGGCTGCCGTCTGCGCGAGTGGTCGGCGGCGTGCGCCCCGGCGCCGCACCGTGCTGCAGGTGCGCACCCGGGCTCAGGCACGGCCGGCGCGGTGGCCGAGGGTAAAGGCTTCCTCGAACACCGAGTAGCCGGCCAGGTCGCTGTGGGCGAAGCGCAGGCGCTGCCAGGGTGCGGGCAGGCCCCGGCGCAGGGCCGCCAGGGCGGCGCTGTGGCGCACCCCGGGCACGGGGATGGCCATGGCGTGGCCATGGCGCGTGAGCTCCAGCCGTTGCAGCTTGTCGGGCAGGTCGGGGTGGGCCGCGTGGAACTCGGCCAGCAGCTCGTCGCGCCAGGCGCTCCAGGGCCGCTCGAGCAGCCAGCGGCGGCCGTCGGGCCGGTCGCCCAGGGCGCGGTAGTGGGTGAGCACGGTGGGGCCGGGCCCGGGGCTCAGGCGCTGGTGGCCGGCGTCCACGTAGCCCAGGCCGGGGCTGGCGTAGAACACGTTGTCCCAGCTCGGGGCGGCGCCGGGGCGGTCGTGCAGCGGCGCACGCAGCAGCAGGTTGGCCACCAGCCAGGGCGCGTGCGGCAGGCCGGCGGCGGCCTGCCGCAGGGCCTCGGGCGGGTTTTCCAGCACCCGCGCGGCGACGAACAGCGGCAGCGCCAGCACCACACGCTCGGCCTGCCAGCGTTCGAGCTGGCCGCTGGCGCCGTCGAGCACGTCGACCTCCATGGCGTGGCGCCCGGCAGCGATGCGGTGCACCAGCTGGCCGGTGCGCAGGCGCTCACCCAGGGGCGCGGCCAGGCGTCGGGTCAGCCAGGCGTTGCCCTCGGGCCAGGTCAGCACCCCGCCGTCGCGCCCGGGTTCGGCCTCGCCCGGGGCCTGAAAGCCGTGGCGGCTGGCGAAGTAGTGCAGGC
>CAZKDU010000150.1:0-5457 GCA_964551485.1 uncultured Burkholderiaceae bacterium | reverse complement strand
TGCCGGCGCCGTTGGGGCCGATGATGGCGCGGATCTCGTGCTCGCGCACGTTGAACGAGATGTCGGTCAGGGCCTTGACGCCACCAAAGCGCAGGCTGATGTTCTGCACGTCCAGGATGACGTCACCGATTTTTTTGCTCATGCTGCGGCCTTCACGGGGGCAAAGGTGTTTGCGTCGAAGATCTTCAGGGTGGCGCTCACGCTGCCGCTGCGGCCGTCCTCGAACTTCACCACGGTTTCGATGTACTGCTCGGATTGGTTGCCGTACAGCGCATCCACCAACGGTTGGTACTTTTCACCGATGAAGCCACGGCGGACCTTGTTGGTGCGGGTCAGCTCCCCGTCGTCAGCGTCCAGCTCCTTGTGCAACACCAGGAAGCGGCTGACCTGCGAGCCGGCCAGCAGGGCATCGGCGCTGAGGTCGGCGTTGACCTGTTCCACGCACTCTTTCATGAGCTGGTAGACCTCGGGTTTGCCGGCGAGATCGGTGTAGCCCGCGTAGGGCAGGTTGCGGCGCTCGGCCCAGTTGCCGACGGCGTCGAAGTCGATGTTGAGCATCACGCAGACCTTCTCGCGCTTGTCGCCGAAGGCCACCACCTCCTTGATGTGCGGGAAAAACTTGAGTTTGTTCTCCACGTACTTGGGGGCGAACATGGCACCGTCGTTAGGCCCGCCCTGCAGGCGGCCCACGTCCTTGACGCGGTCGATGATCTTCAGGTGGCCGTGCGCATCCAGGAAGCCGGCGTCGCTGGTGTGGTACCAGCCGTCGGCGTTCAACACCTCGGCCGTGGCCGACGGGTTCTTGTAATACTCCTTGAGCAGGCCGGGGGACTTGACCAGCACCTCGCCGTTGTCGGCCACCTTGATCTCCACCCCACGGCAGGGCACACCCACGGTGTCGGCGCGGGCCTGATTATCGGGCTGCATGCAGACGAACACCGCGGTCTCGGTGGAGCCGTAGAGTTGCTTGAGGTTGACGCCGATCGAGCGGTAGAAGGTGAACAGGTCCGGACCAATGGCCTCGCCCGCGGTGTAGGCGCGCCGCACCCGGCTGAAGCCCAGGGTGTTGCGCAAGGGGCCATAGACCATCAAGTTGCCCAAACCATAGAGCAGGCTGTTGAGCACGCCGATGGATTTGCCGTCCATGCGGTCCGGGCCGACGCGCTTGGCCAGCCCCATGAAGTAGTGGAACATGCTGCGCTTGAAGCGGCCCGCGTCTTCCATGCGGATCATCACGCTGGTCAGCAGCCCCTCGAACACGCGCGGCGGCGCGAAATAGTAGGTCGGGCCCACTTCCTTGAGGTCGATCATCACGGTGGCGGCCGACTCGGGGCAGTTCACCACATAGCCACAGCACAGCCATTGCGCGTAGCTGAAGATGTTCTGCCCGATCCAGGCTGGCGGCAAGTAGGCCAGCACCTCGTCATTGGGGCCGAGCTGGTCGAATTCGGCGCCCGCAGCGGCACGGTCGAGCAGGCTGCGGTGGGTGTGTACGACGCCCTTGGGGTTGCCCGTGGTACCCGAGGTGAAGAACATGGCGGCCACGTCATCGGGTTGGGCCCGCTCGGCCTCGGCGCGGAAGAAGCCCGGCTGAGCCTGGGTGTGGGCGCGGCCGCTGTCCAGCAGGGCATCGAGTGACTGCAGGCCGGACTCACTGTAATTGCGCAGGCCACGCGGGTCGTCGTAGAAGATGTGGCCGATTTGCGGGCAGCGGTCGCGGATTTCCAGCAGCTTGTCCACCTGCTCCTGGTCTTCCACCAGCGCAAAGCGGACTTCGGCATTGTTGATCGGAAAGACGCATTCGGCAGCCACCGCGTCCTGGTACAGCGGCACGGGAATGGCGCCGAGTGATTGCGCGGCCAGCATGGCGGCATACAGGCGTGGGCGGTTCGAGCCCACCACCACCATGTGCTCACCGCGCTGCAAGCCGGCGAGGTGCAGGCCGCAGGCCATGTGCTCCACCAGTGTGGCCATGTCGGCCCAGCTCCGGCTTTGCCAGATGCCATATTCTTTTTCGCGCATGGCCGGCGCCTGGCCGCGCTCGGTTGCGTGTTTGAGCAGCAATCTTGGGAAGGTCGTTTGCATCCCTGGTCCTTGTCTTCAAACCACGCCCATGGGCGTGAGTGTGGTGCCAGCAATTGGGGGCGTGGCACCCTGAGTGAAGCAGATGGTAGGAATTAATTTGACGTCATGTTGTCAATGCGCCGACAATCTATGGGATAGCCCTGTCGGTATTTTCCCTTAGGGCTGTAGCCCTTCACCTTCTGCATGACCCTCGAGACCACGCTCTACCAGCGCCGACGCGACCCCACGCCCGACGAGCTGGCCAGCATTCCCTGGCTGGGGGTGCTGCAGCCGCCTGAGCGTGAACGGGCCCTGGCTGAGCTCAAAGTGGGGGACGCTGAGGCGGGGGACTATGTGTGCCGTGTCGGTAAGCCCGTCACCTACTGGTTCGGGTTGATCTCCGGCCTGCTCAAGATGAACAGTGACGACGCCCAGGGTGTGGCCATGACGTTCGCAGGCATTCCCCCGGGCGGCTGGTTCGGCGAGGGCACCGTGCTCAAGCGTGAGGTCTATCGCTACAACATCCAGGCGCTGCGCCGCTGCGTCGTGGCCGGTCTGCCGGTGGACAGCTTCCACTGGCTGCTCGACCACTCGATCGGCTTCAACCGCTTTGTCATGAACCAGCTCAACGAACGCTTGGGCCAGTTCATTGCAGCGCGCGAAACCGACCGCATGAACAGCCCCGACGTGCGTGTGGCGCGCAGCATTGCCGCCTTCTTCAACCCCGTGCTCTACCCCGGCGTGGGCGAGGTCATGCGCATCACCCAACAGGAGCTGGCCTACCTGGTGGGCCTGTCGCGCCAGCGCGTGAACGAGGCCCTGTCGGTGCTGGAGGCGCAGCAGATCGTGCGCGTCGAGTACGGCGGCCTGCGAGTGCTCGACATGGCTGCCCTCAGAGCGATCAGCACCCCCAAGAAAAACGATGGAAAGTCGTCGTCCAGTCTTATCCTTTAAAAGCCAGAAGCGGCATCCGTCGGGGCCTGTCCAAGCCCCGGGGGGCGGCGCACGCGCGCCAGCGCCCGCCGCCCCACCCACGCCGGTGCGCCAGGCCCAAACCGGTGGGGCCGAGTCAGGTCTTTCACGCCTCAACAAGCGCATGGCCGAACTCGGCCTGTGCTCGCGCCGCGAGGCCGATGACTGGATCGCGCGCGGCTGGGTGCGGGTCGACGGCCAGGTCGCCACCATGGGCCAGCAGGTCGGTCCACAGGCCCACATCGAGATCGATCGCCAGGCCCAGGGCCAGCAGGCCGGTCAGGTCACCATCCTGCTGCACAAGCCCGTAGGCTACGTGAGCGGCCAGGCCGAGGACGGCCACGCCCCCGCCGTGACCCTGGTGCAGCCGCGCAATCACTGGGGCGGCGACTCCTCGCGCCTGCGCTTCTCGCCGGCCCAGCTGCGGGGCCTGGCGCCCGCCGGCCGGCTCGACATCGACTCCGTCGGCCTGCTGGTGCTGACCCAGGACGGGCGCGTGGCGCGTCAGCTCATCGGCGAGGACTCGCAGATGGAGAAGGAGTACCTGGTGCGGGTGCAGTACAGCACGCCCCAGGGCCTGCTGGCCGAGGACGTGCAGGCGGCTTTTCCGCCGGCCCAGCTGGCGCGGCTGCGCCACGGTCTGAGCCTCGATGGCCAGCCGCTCAAGCTGGCCCGCGTCGAGTGGCAGAACCCTGAGCAGCTGCGCTTCGTGCTCACTGAGGGCAAGAAGCGCCAGATCCGCCGCATGTGCGAGCAGGTTGGCCTCAAGGTCGTGGGGCTCAAACGCATCCGCATGGGGCGCGTGCTGCTGGGCCAGCTGCCTGTCGGACAATGGCGCTACCTGCAGCCGCACGAGCGCTTTTGAGGGGGCCCCGCCCCTGAGCGCCGGGCGCTGCCGCCCCGGCCCGACCGGGGCCCAGGAGCCGTCGCCATGAGCCGTCCGCCCGTCGCACCTCGCCGCCGCACCGCCCCCGTTGCCACACCGGCGGCGGCCCCTGCCCCACTCAGCGCCGCGGCCGCGGCACTGCGCCAGCTGCGCCCGAGCGACCTGCGTGGCGTGGCCCGCCTGGCCAGCCAGGCCACGCTGGAGGTCAGCCGCGTGGTCGAGGGCGTGCATCAGTCGGTGCGTGGCCACCTGGGCCTGCCCGCGGGTGCCGCTGCCGATCAGACCGCCGGCCTGACCGGGCTGATCTACCAGAGCGTGCGCGGCGTCACCCGCGTGGTGGATCTGGCGACCCAGGCCGCGCTGCGGCGCCTTGAACCCTGGCTCGACCGCCTGACCGGCCCGGCCCCGGCTGGAGAGCTGACCGAGCGCGAGGCCGTGCTGGCCGCGCTCAACGGCGTCATGGGCGACCGCCTGGCTGCCGACGGCAACCCCCTGGCCACGGCCATGGGCCTGTACCAGGACGGCCGCCCGCTCGACCTGGTGGCCCTGGGTCGTAGCGGCGCGGCCAGCGGCCGTGTGCTGCTGCTGGTGCACGGCCTGTGCATGAACGACCAGGGCTGGCAGCACCAGGGCCACGACCACGGCGCCCACCTGGCCCGGGCCCAGGGCTGGACCCCGGTCTACCTGCGCTACAACACCGGCCTGCACACCTCTGCCAACGGCCGCGCCCTGGCCGGGCTGCTCGACGGGTTGCTGGCGCAGTGGCCGGTGCCGGTGCAGGACCTGGCCATCGTGGCGCACAGCATGGGGGGCCTGGTCTCGCGCAGCGCCTGTGCCCACGCGGCCCAGGCCGGCCAGCCCTGGCTGGCCCGGCTGCAGCACCTGGTGTGCCTGGGTACGCCGCACCACGGCGCCCCGCTGGAGCGGGCCGGCCACTGGGCCGAGCTGCTGCTGGGCCGCACGCCCTACACCCGCCCGTTCGGCCGGCTGGCGCAGCTGCGCAGCGCCGGCATCACCGACCTGCGCTACGGCCATGTGCAGGACAGCGACTGGCAGGGCCGCGACCGCTTCCGCCGCAGCCCGGACACGCGCCAGCCCCTGCCGCTGCCCGCCGGCGTGGCCTGCGCCACCGTGGCTGCCACCCTGGCCGGCCCGCGCCGTCCGCTGGCCGAACGCCTGCTGGGCGACGGCCTGGTGCCCCTGCCCAGCGCCCTGGGCCAGCACCCCGACCCGGCGCACTGCCTGGCCTTTGCACGCACGCGCCAGCGCGTACTGCACGGCGTCGGGCACCTGGCGCTGCTGAGCGACGCGCGTGTGGCCGAGCAGCTGGTGGCATGGCTGGGCGAGGACCCGGCGGCCGTGGCCGCCCCTTGAAACCTCGCAAACCACCCCCACGTCAGCCACGCTGACGGGTCGGGGGGCGGCCCCAGTCCCGTCAGGATTGTTCTGAACACACCGAGACACCATGAGCAAACAAACCCTGCATTTCCAGGCCGAGGTGGCCCAGCTGCTGCACCTCGTCACGCATTCGCTGT
>CAZKDU010000149.1:0-5461 GCA_964551485.1 uncultured Burkholderiaceae bacterium | reverse complement strand
GTGCTGCCCTCCCGCGCGCTGAGCCACCACATCGTGGGCGCGCGCCAGCTTGCGCAGATGACGCCCAGCGCCACCCTGACCAACATCGGCCGCGGCGGCCTGGTCGACGAGGACGCGCTGGCCGACGCCCTGGCCGCCGGCCGCCTGCACGCGGCCGGGCTCGACGTGTTCGAGGGCGAGCCGCGCGTCAACCCGCGCCTGCTGGCGCTGCACAATGTGGTGCTGACGCCGCACATCGGCTCGGCCAGCGTCAAGACCCGACTGGCCATGGGCCACCTGGCCGCCGACAACCTGATCGGCTACCTCGTGCACGGCCAGGCCGCCACGCCCCTGAACCTTGATCAAATCCGGACCTAGCCCTTGCCAATGTTGAAGGTATTGCTACGAAATGAATAGCGACGTGATGTCCCTCGTGCTGCTGGCCGTGGCCGCTGTGCAGCTGGTGCTGCTGCTCGTGCTGTGGCTGCGGCGAGCGCCCGCCGACGGCAGTGCCCAGGTGCTGGAGCGCCTGCAGGCCAGCAGCGAGCGGCTGGAGCGCGAGCTGCGCCACGAGGTCCAGCAGTCCAGCCAGGCCGCACGCCAGGAGCTGGGCCAGACCCTGGCCACTTTCCAGCAGACCCTGACCCAGCAGGGCGCCGAGGCCACGCGCACGCAGAACACCCAGATCGACGCCTTCGGCCAGCAGCTCGCGCTCATGCAGAAGACGGTGACCGACACCCTGCACCACCAGCTGTCCGGCGTGGGCGAGTCGACGGCCCGGCGCCTGGCCGAACTCAGCGAGGCCAACACCCGCAGCATGACGGCCATGCGCGACGCCCTGAACCAGCAGCTGGCCCAGCTGCAGGCCACCAACAGCGCCAAGCTCGACGAGATGCGCCGCACGGTGGACGAGCAGCTGCAGAGCACGCTGCAGGCGCGCCTGGGCGAGAGCTTCAAGCAGGTGGCCGACCGGCTCGAGCAGGTGCACAAGGGCCTGGGCGAGATGCAGACCCTGGCCGCCGGCGTGGGCGACCTCAAGCACCTGCTGAGCAACGTCAAGACCCGCGGCATGTTCGGCGAGGCCCAGCTCGGCGCGCTGCTGGAGCAGGTGTTTGCGCCCGAGCAGTACGCGGCCCAGGTCGCCACCCGCCCGGGCAGCAAGCACCTGGTGGACTTTGCCGTCCGCCTGCCCGGCAAGGCCGAGGACGGGGCCCCGCTGTGGCTGCCGATCGACGCCAAGTTTCCCAACGAAGACTACGAGCGCCTGCTCGACGCGCAGTCGCGCGCCGACGCCGGCGCGGCCGAGGTCGCTGCGCGCGCGCTGGAGGCGCGCATCCGCCTGGAGGCGCGCTCCATCGCCGAGAAGTACGTGGCGCCGCCGCACACCACCGACTTCGCCCTGCTGTTCCTGCCCACCGAGGGCCTGTACGCCGAGGTGCTGCGCCGCCCCGGGCTGATGGAGGCGCTGCAGCGCGAGCACCGCGTCACCCTGGCCGGGCCGACCACACTGCTGGCCATGCTCAACTCGCTGCAGATGGGCTTTCGCACCCTGGCGCTGGAAAAGCGCTCGAGCGAGGTCTGGCAGGTGCTGGGCGCAGTCAAGACCGAGTTCGCCAAGTTCGGCGACGTGCTGGCCAAGGTCAAGACCCAAACCCAGACCGTGCTCAACACCCTGGAGAGCGCCGAGGTGCGCAGCCGCGCCATGGGCCGCGCGCTCAAGACCGTGGAGGCGTTGCCGCAAGACCAGGCCAGCGGCCTGCTCGGCGCCGCCGACCCCGACCTGGCGGCCCCCGACCCGCAGACCCCGCGGTCCTGAGGCGCGCGCACCGGCCCACCGCCCATGCGCCTGCCCGACCCCACGCTGGCCCGCCTGATCGGCGGCCATGTGTGCCTGCACGCCTGCATGACCGGCCTGCGCCTGGCCGCGCCGCTGCTGGCGCTGCGCCAGGGCCACAGCCCGCTGGCCGTGGGCGGGTTGATGGCGCTGTTTGCCCTGACCCAGGTGTTCCTGGCCTTGCCGGCCGGGCGCTACGCCGACCGCCACGGCCTGCGCCGGCCGCTGGCACGCAGCGTGGTGGTGGCCAGTGCCGGCGCGTTGCTGGCCCTGGTCTGGCCGGTGTTCCCGGTGCTGCTGCTGGCCGCCCTCATGACCGGCGGCGCCACCGGCACCGCCCTAATCGCGCTGCAGCGCCATGTGGGCCGCCTGGCCGGTGACGCCACGCGGCTCAAGCAGGTGTTCAGCTGGCTGGCGCTGGGCCCGGCCCTGTCCAATGTGCTGGGACCGCTGCTGGCTGGGCTGCTGATCGACCACGCCGGCGCCTGGCTGGCCGGGCCCGGGCCGCTGCAGCCGCGCGCCGGCTTTGCCGCGGCCTTTGTGGTGCTGGCAGCGCTGCCTTGGCTGGGCTGGGCCCTGGTACGGCGCACGCCCGAGCTGGCGCCGGTGGCGACACCAGCCCAGGCCGGTCCGGCGCGCGCCTGGGACCTGCTGCGCCAGCCGGCCCTGCGCCGGCTGCTGCTGGTCAACTGGTGCGTGTCGGCGAGCTGGGACGTGCACACCTTCGTGTTGCCGGTGCTCGGGCACGAGCGCGGGCTCAGCGCCTCGGCGATCGGCGCCATCCTCGGGGCCTTTGCGGCGGCGGCCGTGGCCGTGCGCCTGTGCCTGCCGCTGCTGGCGGCGCGCCTGCGCGAGCCGGTGGTGCTGGGCACGGCCATGGCGCTCACGGCCGTGGTGTTCGGCGTCTACCCGCTGCTGCAGGCGCCGCTGGCCATGGCCGCCTGCTCGGTGCTGCTGGGCCTGGCCCTGGGTTCGGTGCAGCCCATGGTCATGAGCCTGCTGCACCAGTTCACGCCGGCGCACCGCCACGGCGAGGCCCTGGGCCTGCGCCTGATGGCCATGAACGCTTCCAGCGTGGCCATGCCGCTGCTGTTCGGTTCGGCCGGCGCTTTGGTGGGCGTGGCCGTGGTGTTCTGGTGTGTGGGGGGCGCCGTGGCCCTGGTCAGCCGCGTGGCCTGGGGCCTGCCCGTGTCCTCGGCCGAGGGGGGGACTGGCTCGACCGGGTGACGGCGGCCGGGTCGGGGTGCAGGCGGCGGGCCTGGCGGCCTCGGTCAGGCGCTGGGTGCGGGGCCCCGCGTGTGGGCTGCTGCGGGGCCGCGCCATGGGGGCGGCCCAGGCGGGTCTGCATCACCCGGCGTGGGTGGGGCAGGAAGCCTGGCGAGCTGGCCGCCGAGGCGGGGTGCGCTACGGCGGCGCGGCCCCGCGCAACACCTCAGAGGTTGTAGAAACTGCGGATGGCGGCCCAGGCCGCCTCGGGCGTGTCCACGTACTGGAACAGCCGCAGGTCTTCGGGCGAGATCGCCCCTTCTTCGACCAGCACATCCAGGTTCAGCAGGCGGTTCCAGTAGTCACTGCCAAACAGGATGATGGGCACCGGCTTGGCCTTGCGCGTCTGCACCAGGGTGATGACCTCGAACAGCTCGTCCAGCGTGCCGAAGCCGCCGGGGAACGCCACCAGGGCCTTGGCGCGCATCATGAAGTGCATCTTGCGCAGCGCGAAGTAGTGGAACTTGAAGCTCAGCGAGGGCGTGACGTAGGGGTTGGCCTGCTGCTCGTGCGGCAGCGCGATGTTCAGGCCCACGGTGGGGGCTCCCGCGTCGTGGGCGCCGCGGTTGGCGGCCTCCATGATGCCGGGGCCGCCGCCGGTGCAGATGTAGAGCTGCTCGGCGTGTGGGCGGCCCAGGCTGTATTCGGCCACCAGGCGGCCGAAGGTGCGTGCGTGGTCGTAGTAGAAGGCGTTGCGCGCCAGGCGCCGGGCCCGCGTCAGGGCCTCGGCGTGGCCGCTGCGCTCGGCCTCGGCCAGCATCTGCGCGGCCTCGTCGGGCGCGGGGAAGCGCGCGCTGCCGAACACCACGATGGTGTTCTCGATGCCCTGGGCGTGCTGGTCGACGTCGGGTTTGAGCATCTCCAGTTGGAAGCGGATGCCGCGGGTCTCGCGGCGCAGCAGGAACTCGGGGTCGGCGAAGGCCAGGCGGTAGGCGTCGCTGTCCAGCGGGTTGCCGTCGTTGGCGTGGGCCTGCAGTTCGGCCCAGGCGTCGGCCAGGCGGCGGTCTTGGAGGTTTTGGGTGCTTTCCATGGGGCAGAGTGTCGCCGGAAATCGGCAGGGTGAAGCGTGGGTGTGTGCAACGAATGCGGGGTGAATTCAGGAATGTACAGGCCTGGCTGCGGACCACACTGGCGGGTCTGATGGGGACGGGCGGGGGCCAGGGCCATTGGTGTGTCGGCGCGGGGACCCATCGGGCCGGTGGCAGAGGGTGTGTGGGGCCACGGCGGGGCAGCGTGGCAGCGAAGGGCTGCAGGGCAGCGAGGGGCGGTGGCCGTGACCGGTCAGAGACCCAGGGCCAGCGCCAGCGGCACGAACACCAGGGCCAGGGTGTTGCCCAGCAGGATCATGGCCGCCACCTTGTCCGGCTCCTGCTGGTAGCGCTCGGCCAGCAGGTACTGGATCACGGCCGGCGGCAGCGCGGCGAACAGCAGCAGCTGGCCGCGTGCCGCGCCCTCCAGGCCCAGGGCCCAGGCCAGCGGCAGGCCCAGGACCAGGCCGAGCAGCGGCCGCGCCAGCGCACCCAGCAGGCCCAGGGCGACGCCGGCGCGGGTCAGCGCGGTCAGGCGCACGCCCAGGGCGAACAGCATCATGGGCAGCATGGCGTCGCCCATGAGCTTCATGCCCGACAGCAGCATGTCGGGCGGGCGCAGCCCGCTGAGCGCGCTGGCGAAGCCGAGCATGGTGCCCAGCATCAGCGGGCTGAGCAGCAGGTCGCGGGTGCGGGCGTGCCGGCTGGTCAGGCGTGCGCCCAGCGAGAAGTGCAGCAGGTTGCTGATGGAGAACAGCGCCACGGCGGCGCCGAAATGCGCGGGGCCGAAGGCCAGCAGGGCCAGCGGCAGGCCCATGTTGCCGCAGTTGTTGAACATCAGCACCGGCACCAGGGTGCGCGGCTGCACGCGCAGGGCACGCGCCAGCAGCGCGCCGAGCAGGCCGCAGCCCAGGATCAGCGCGGTGCCGCCCAGCAGCAGGCGGCTGTGGTCAATCAGCTGGAAGTCGCGCGCGGCCAGCGCGCTGTAGACCAGCAGCGGCGAGAGCACATCCAGCGCGATGCGGTTGAACACCGCCATGTCGGGCCGCTGGCGCCGGCCGTAGCCGTAGCCCACGGCGACGATGAAGAACACCGGCACGATGACCTGGGCGATGCGGGCGAGCAGTTCCATGGGCGGGGCAGTTCGGTGGGGCTGGTGGGGCGGGGCCGGGGGTCAGCGGGCCGGAGGGTGCGGCGGGCCCGGGTGCCGCACGGCCTGGCCCCATGAAAAAAGCCCCAGGGCCGGGTGGCCTGGGGCTGGGGGCGTGGCGCGGCAGGCCCGGTGCACGGACCCGACGCTCAGACGCGCTTGCGGTATTCGCCGGTGCGGGTGTCGATTTCGATCTTGTCGCCT
>CAZKDU010000148.1:0-5472 GCA_964551485.1 uncultured Burkholderiaceae bacterium | reverse complement strand
GACGGCCAGGTGCTGCACGACTGGTGCCTGGCCGGCCACGGCATCGCCTGGCGCAGCACCTGGGAGGTCGAGGCCGAGATCGCCAGTGGCACCCTGGTCGAGGTGTTGGCCGAATACGCGGCGCCGCCCAATGGCATCTACGCCGTGTTCCCGCAGCGCAAGCACCTGCCTCTGCGGGTGCGGCTGTGGATCGACTTTCTGAAACACCACTACGCCCGCCCGGACTTCTGGAAGGCCACGCCATGACCCCTCGCGCTGACGCACGCTGGCTGGTGCTGTGCGCCGACGACTACGCCGTGCATGCCCCGGCGTCGCGCGGCATCGTGGCCCTAGCGCGCCAGGGCCGCCTGAGCGCCACCAGCGCCATGGTGCTGTCGCCGCGCTGGGCCGAAGACGCTGCGCCGCTGCGCGAGCTGCGTGGCCGCATCGACGTGGGCCTGCACCTGGACTGGACCAGCGACTTCGCACGGGCGGCCGGCCATGGCCTGGCGCTGGCCGCGGCCATGCGCCGCGCCGTGTTCGGGGGCTTCGACCCGGTGGCCGCGCGCACCGTGATCGAGCGCCAGCTCGACGCCTTCGAGGCCCATTGGCAGGCCGTGCCCGACCATGTGGATGGGCACCAGCACGTGCAGCAGTTTGACGGCCTGCGCCAAGCCCTGATCGAGGTGCTGGCGCGGCGCTATGGCCACGCCACACCGCCCTACCTGCGCTGCTCGCGGGTGTCGGCTGTGGCCGGTGGCATGGGCGAGCGCCTCAAGGCCCAGGTCATCACCGCCCTGGGGGCCACCGCGCTGGCGCGCGCCGCCACCCGCCAGGGCCTGCCCTGTGCTCCCGCCCTGGCCGGGGTGTACGACTTTCAGGGCGACGCGGCGCGCTTTGGCCAGCTCATGGGCCACTGGCTGTCCCAGGCCCCGGCCGGGGCCATTGTGATGTGCCACCCGGCCGACGCCATGGAGTCGGGGGATGCGATTGGTGCGGCGCGCGTCCGCGAGGCCGCCTGGCTGGGGAGTGCGGGGTTTGCCGAGCAGCTCCGCGGCGTTCAGGTTCTGCTCAGGCGCGGCCGATACAGTGTGAACTTGCCCTGATTTCGTTGGCTTCCTTGAATTCCATGTCCAAGACCGAACACCGGCCCATCTGGCGCTGGCTGCTGGCCCTGTGGGCCCTGCTGATGCTGCTGGCCCTGTTCCGCCCCCTGGCGGTGCCCGACGAGGGCCGCTACGCCGAGGTCGGGCGCTGGATGCTGCAAAGCGGCGACTGGCTGATCCCGCGCCTAAACGGCATCCCGTTTTTCCACAAGCCGCCCTTGCTGTACTGGCTGGAGGGCGGGCTGCTCGGGCTGCTGGGGGTGCAGGTCTGGGTGGTGCGCCTGGTGCCCGCCCTGCACGCCGGCCTGATGCTGGGCATGCTGTACCTTGCTGCGCGCCGGCTTGTGGGCGAAGGCCCGGCGCGCCGCGCCGCCCTGGTGCTGGGCAGCAGCCTGGCCTTTTTGATCGGGGGCCAGTATGTGAACCACGACACCATGGTGGCGGCCTGGATCGGCGTGGCCATCTGGTCGTTTGCGTTGGCGTTTCTGCACCCGGATGGGGTGCATGCCGGCTGGGCCCGGCTGGGGTTCGTGGCCTGTGGCCTGGGGGTGCTGAGCAAGGGCCTGATCGGCCTGGCCCTGCCCGGCCTGGTGTTGTTGGTCTGGCTGCTGGCCACGCGCCAGTTCGCCAAGGTCTGGCGCCTGCCCTGGTTCAGTGGCCTGCCATTGTTCCTGCTGATTGCCGTGCCCTGGTTCGTGCTGGCCGAGGCCCGTTACCCGGGCATGCTGGACTATCTGTTTGGCCAGCAGCAGGTCACCCGCTTCACGGCGTCCACCTTCAACAACGTGCGGCCCTGGTGGTTCTACCTGCTGGCGATTGCGGTGCTGCTGTTCCCCTGGTCGCTGAGCTGGCCAATGCTCGGGTGGGTGCGCTGGCGCACGCGAGGGCCGGCTGCGGTGCCGGCCGCCTCGGCCGACGCGGCGGCGCTGGCCCGGCCAGTCTGGTTGCTGTGCTGGGTTTGGTTGGTGTGTATCCTGGGATTTTTTTCCATCCCCTCGTCCAAACTGGTGGGGTACGCCCTGCCGGTGATGCCCCCGCTGGCCTTGCTGACGGCGCTGGGCTGGGAGCGCCTGCGGGACGCCTGGCCTCGTGGGGCATGGGCCTATGGTGGCTTGCTGGGGCTGGGGTGCGCTGCGGCGGTCGGGGTGAATGTGTGGGCCTCGGGCCACACCCAGCGTGACAGCTCGCAAGACGTGGCCCAGGCCTTGGCCTGCCGCCTGCAGGCGGGCGACACGGTGTTTGCCGTGCGCGATTACCCGTTCGAGTTGCCATTCCTGGCCCAGACCACCGAGCCCTTGCGGGTGGTGCTGGACTGGGCCTTTCTGCCAACCAGTGACAACTGGCGCCGCGAGATGACCGAGGGCGCGCGCTTTGACGCGCGTGCCGCCGATGTGCTGGACGACGTGGCGGCCCTGGACGCGGCGGCCACCGAGCCGCACGCCTGGATGCTGGTGCCCAACGACAGCACCCCTCACCCGGACTACGCACTGGTGATGCGTGGCCGCGCCTGGTCGCTCTACCGCAGCCAGCCCGACGGCGTGTTACTGGGGGGCGGTGATGCCGGCCCGGCTGCGCCGGAACGCCCAGTAGCGGCTCAGCACAAAAGTCTGCCCGGCTGCCAGCACCAGGGCCAGTCCTAGAGCCAGCCATGAAGGCCAGCCCAGGCCACGCAGCAACAGCACGAACACCAGCTCGTTGCAGGCAAAGCCGGCCAGTGCGGTGAGCGCGAAGCGCGCCAGGCTTTGGCGCAGGCTGGTGTCCGCGTCGCGGAAGCTCAGCCAGCGGTGGCCCGCAAAACTCACACCAAACGCCACCCCAAACCCCGCCACATTAGCCAGTTCGGGCCACAGCCACGGCTCGGCCAGGTGGAACACCAGCAGGTGGGTGAGGGCCGCCGTGGCCCCTACCCCGAGGAACCACACCGTGCTGCGGCTCATGGTGAGGGGCTGTCGGTTCTGGAGGCCAGACCCTGGCCGTGGCGCTCACGCAGCAGGTAGGTGGGCCGCAGCTTGACCTCTTCGTAAATGCGGCCCACGTACTCGGCCAGCATGCCGATGGAGAGCAGCTGCACGCCGCTGAGGAACAGCATGCCGACCACGATGGTGGCGTAGCCCGGCACGTCGATGCCGTAGCCGAAATACTCGATCACGACCCAGACGGCATAGACCAGGGCGCCGCTGGCCAGCAGGGCACCGAGCAGCGTCATCATGCGCAGCGGCAGGGTGGAAAACGCCAGCATGCCTACCAAGGCCAGGCGCATGGCGCCGAACAGGCCGAATTTGGTGTCGCCCTCGGTGCGCGCCAGCGGCTCATAGGGCAGGGCCACGCCCTGGAAACCGACCCAGGCATACAGGCCCTTCATGAAGCGGTTGCGTTCGGGCAGGGCCTTGAGCGCGTCCACCACGCGCCGGTCCATCCAGCGGAAATCACCCGCGTCGGCCGGGATTTTCACGCGCGAGCGCCAGTTCAGCAGCTTGTAGAACAGGCCGGTCAGGCGCACATGCAGGCCCGACTGGTCGTCGCGGGTGGCGCGCACGGCATAGACCACATCCGCGCCCTGCTGCCAGCGCGCCATCATCTCGGGCAGCAGGCCGGTCGGGTGCTGGCCGTCGGCGTCCATCAGCACCACCACCGCACCGGCGGCGGCGTCGATGCCGGCCGTGAGCGCGGCCTCCTTGCCGAAATTGCGCGAGAGCTGCAGATACACCAGTTCCGGGTGCGAGGCCACCAGCCGGCGCGCCACAGCGGCGGTGGTGTCGCGGCTGCCGTCGTCCACCAGAATCAGCTCCACCTGCGGTGTCAGTGCGCGCAGTGCGTCCAGCACCTCGGGCACGACACGGCCCAGGCAGGGGGCTTCGTTGTAGGCGGGCATCACGCAGGTGATGGAGGTCAGGGCGCGCGCAGTCATGGGGTGTGGTGCAGGTTGCAAAAGAAAGCCCCGCGCGGGCGGGGCGGTGTGTGCCGGTCAGGCCCGATGGCCTGGCCATGCCAGGATTTTATTTTTTCAGGCACTCGCTCATGAACTTCTTGCGTTCATCGCCCTTGAGGTCCTTGGTCTTGGCGTCAGCGTTGCAGCTTTTCATCTTGTCTTGCTGGGTGGCCGGTGCGGTGGGCTTGTTGCTCAGGCAGCTTTTCATGAAGGCCTTGCGCTCGTCGCCCTTCTTGTCGGCAGCCTCTTGGTTGCAGGTGGCCATCTTGCTCTGCTGGGCGCCCATGGCCTTGGGGGCCGACGCGGGAGCGGCGGCGGCCGATGCAGGAGCCGAGGCCGGGGCGGCGTGGGCCATGGCAAACGACAGGCTCAGCGCGATCATGGGAAGCAGCTTGTTCATGGTGTTCTCCGGGTGGGTTGAGGGCGAATCCCGCGGTGGATTCGACCACACAACGCAGCACCCCGCAAGAACGCCGACAGGGCCCGTGCAGGCTGAGGACGGCCGGGGTGCCTCGTAAAATCGGCGGCATGCTGTCCATCAAACAAGAACTGCTGCAGGCTCTGGCCACCACGCTCGAGCAACTGCAGCCGGGCGCTGGCGCCAAGGCCGCGTTCGAATCGCCCAAGGTCGCCGCCCATGGCGACCTGGCCTGCACCGCCGCCATGCAACTGGCCAAGCCCCTGAAGCAGAACCCGCGCGCCCTGGCCGAACAGCTGTGCGCGCTGCTGCGCGCCACGGAGCCGTTCGGCCGCTGGGTCGAGGCCCTGGAGATCGCCGGGCCGGGATTCATCAACGTCCGGCTGGCGCCGGCGGCCAAGCAGCAGGTGGTGCGCGAGGTGCTCGCGGCCGGTCCGCGCTTCGGCGTCCAGCCCGCCAGCGGCCAGCGCGTGCTGGTGGAGTTTGTCTCGGCCAACCCGACCGGGCCGCTGCACGTGGGCCATGGCCGCCAGGCCGCGCTCGGCGACGCCATCTGCAACCTGCTCGACACCCAGGGCTGGGCCGTGCACCGCGAGTTCTATTACAACGACGCGGGTGTGCAGATCCAGACGCTGGCGCTGTCCACCCAGGCCCGGGCCAAAGGGTGCAAGCCTGGCGACGCCGGCTGGCCCGAGGCCGCCTACAACGGCGACTACATTGCCGACATCGCGGCCGATTTCCTGGCCGGGAAAACCGTCACGTCCGACGACCGCAGCTACACCGCCAGCGGCAACGCGGACGACCTGGAGTCCATCCGCGAGTTCGCCGTGGCCTACCTGCGCCGCGAGCAGGACCTGGACCTCAAGGCCTTTGCGGTGCGCTTCGACCAGTATTACCTGGAGTCCAGCCTGTACACCAGCGGCCGTGTCGAGACCGCGGTGAACAAGCTGGTTGCCGCGGGCAAGACCTACGAGCAGGACGGTGCCTTGTGGCTGAAGTCCACCGACTACGGCGACGACAAGGACCGCGTGATGCGCAAG
>CAZKDU010000147.1:0-5495 GCA_964551485.1 uncultured Burkholderiaceae bacterium | reverse complement strand
AACTGGTGCACCTTGCGGAACTCGGCCATGAGTGGTGCCGGCGCGGCCACGAAGCCGACCTTCCAGCCCGTCACGTGGTAGGTCTTGCCGAAGCTGGAGACGATGAAGGCGCGCGCCGCCAGGCCCGGGAAACGCGCCGCGCTCTGGTGTGCGGCGCCGTCGAACACCATGTGCTCGTAGACCTCGTCGCTGATCAGCAGCACCTCGGTGGGCGCCAGCAGGTCCTGCAGGCGCGCCATGTCGGCGGCGCTCCAGACGGTGGCGCTGGGGTTGTGCGGGCTGTTGATCAGCAGGGCGCGGGTGCGCGGGCCCAGGGCCGCGGCCAGGCGGTCGAAGTCGGGGCGGAAGCTGCCCGGCGTCAGCGGCACCCGCACCACGCGGCCGCCGGCCAGCTCAATGCCCGGCACGTAGCTGTCGTAGCAGGGTTCGAGCACCACCACCTCGTCGCCCGGTCGCACCACCGCCAGCAGCGTGGTGAGCAGGCCCTGGGTGGCCCCGGCCGTGATGGTGATTTCGTCCTCAGCCCTGTACCTGCCTTGGTAGAGTGCTTCTATTTTTGTAGCAATCGCGTGGCGCAGGCCGGGCACGCCAGGCATTGGCGGGTACTGGTTCAGGCCGTCCTGCATGGCCTGGGTCACGGCCTGCACCAGGGCCGGGTCGCAGTCGAAGTCGGGGAAGCCCTGGCCCAGGTTGACGGCGCCGTGCTCGGCCGCCAGGGCCGACATGACGCTGAAGATGGTGGTGCCGACCTGCGGCAGCTTGCTCTGCAGGGCCGGGGTGTGCGCCATGGCGTCCACGCTCAGAGGTCGTAGTCGCTGACCTGGCCGGCCAGGGCCTTGGCGATCAGGTGGCGGTCGAGGCGGTCGCTCAGCAGCTCGGCGAACTTGTAGACGAAGTTGCGCAGGTAGGCGCTGCGCTTGAAGGCCACGCGCGCCACGTTCTGGCCGAACAGCGCACCCACGGGCCGCGCCACCAGGTCGGCGTTGGAGTCGCTGCCCGAGCCCTCGCGCACCGCCATCTCGGCCACGATGCCCACGCCCAGGCCCAGGCGCACGTAGGTCTTGATCACGTCGGAGTCGATGGCCTCCAGCGCGATGCGCGGCACCAGCTTCTTCTGGGCGAAGGCGGTGTCGATGCGGGTGCGCCCGGTGAACGAGGGGTGGTAGGTGATGATCGGTTCCTGCGCGATGTCCTCGAGCGAGATGCGCTCCTTGCCGGCCAGCGGGTGGGTGTGCGGCAGCACCAGCACGTGCTGCCACTCGTAGCAGGGCAGGGTGACCAGCTCGGCGTAGTCGGACAGCGACTCGGTGGCGATGCCGATCTCGGCCACCTCGTCGATCACCATGCGCGCCACCTGGTCGGGCGCGCCCTGGTGCAGGCTGACGTTGACCTTGGGGTAGGCCTCGCGCAGCCGGGCCACGGGCACGGGCAGCACGTAGCGGGCCTGGGTGTGGGTGGTGGCGATGGACAGCGTCCCACTGTCCTGGGCGCTGAACTGCTCGCCGATGCGCTTGAGGTTGCCGACCTCGCGCATGATCAGCTCGATGCTCTTGAGCACGTGCTGGCCGGGCTCGGTGATGCGCTTGAGGCGCTTGCCGTGGCGCGCGAAGATTTCCACACCCAGTTCTTCTTCCAGCTCGATGATGGCCTTGGACACGCCGGGCTGGGAGGTGTGCAGCGCCTTGGCGGCTTCGGTCAGGTTGAGGTTGCGGCGGGCGGCTTCCTGAACAAAGCGGAACTGGTGGAGGTTCATGCTGAATTCTTACTAATGTTTTCTTTCATTATGCGTCGAATTCATTATGAATGGCCTGTCTATGGCGTTATTCCAACGCCAGACGGGCCAGCAGCTCGGTCAGGTGAGGGTGTTCGCCCACCGCCGCCTGCAGCTCGAAATCCACCCCCGGGTGCTGCCGCCGCAGCTCGGCCACCAGCGCCGGCAGGTCTTCGCGCGCGTGCCGGCCCATGCCCAGGAACAGCGGCGTGACACGGATGCGGCGCGCACCCTGGGCCACCAGGGCGGCGGTGGCCGTGGGCAGGTCGGGCTGGCTCAGCTCCAGGTAGGCGCAGGCCACGGGCCGGCCCGGGGCGAGTGCGCGCAGGCGCTCGGCCACGGCCTCGATCGGGCGGTGCCAGAGCGGGTCGCGCGAGCCGTGGGCGAACAGCACCACGGCGTCGGGGGGGGGTGGGGCGTTGGGTGGTGTCATGGGGGCTGGCATGGGCCGAAGGCGTGCAGGGCGTGTGGGGCGGGCGGTGTCAGCGGCGCAGCACCAGCCAGCCGAAGGCCGCGAGCGAGAGCAGCGAATAGATCAGGCCGGGCGCGGCCGCGGTCAGCCACGGCGACCAGCCTTGCAGGTTGCCGGCGTAGCCGAACACGTTGTTGAGCAGGAAGAAGCTGATGCCGATCATGACCCCGCCGAACACGTAGCCGGCCAGGCCGCCGCTGCGGAAGTGCAGGTAGGCAAAGGGCAGGGCCAGCACCACCATGACCAGGCAGCTCAGCGGGTAGAACACCTTCTTCCAGAACTCGATCTCGTAGCGCTGCGTGGCCTGGCCGTTGCGGTCCAGGTGGCGGATGTACTGGAACAGGTCGATCGTGCCCATGCGGTCGGGCTTGAGCAGGGCCACCGAGACCATGCCGGCGTTGAGCGCCGTCGGCCAGCGCCACTCGGGCAGGCTCTGCTGCTCGACCTTGGGCGCCTGACCAGCCTCGTTGGTGCGGAACACCCGGCGCTGGGCCTGTTCGAGGCGCCACGCCTCGGCCTCGAAGCGGCCGCGCGGTGCCTCGGTCACGGTGCTCAGGAATCCGCCGGCGTCGAACTCGAACACCCGCACGCCCAGCATGTCGCCCTCGGGCGAGAGCGCATTCACGTTGACGGCGTAGGCGTGCTCGTCCTGGCGCTCGCGCAGCCAGGCGCCGGTCTGGCCGATGGTGATGTTGCCCTGGTAGCGTGCTTTCAGGAGCTGGGCCGTGCGATCGGTCAGCGGCGCCAGGTAGTCGCCCATCATGAAGGTGGTGACCACGAACACCAGGCCCAGGGCCAGCAGGGTGCGCAGAGCGCGCCAGGGCCCGAGGCCGCTGGTGCGCAGGATGGTGTATTCCGAGCTCTGGGCCAGGCGCGCCATCACGAAGATGCTGCCGATCAGCACCGTGATCGGCAGCAGCTCGTACAGGTGGCTGGGGATCAGCAGGCCCACGTAGAGCAGGGCGTGCGAAAACTGGTAGACGCCGGCCGGGCCGCGCCGGCCCACGGCCTGCAGTTCGTCAACGAGGTCGAAGAAGAAGAACAGTGCCAGGAAGCCGAGCGTGACGAAGGCCACGGCGGCCAGCACCTCGCCGTAGATCAGGCGGCGCAGCGTCTTCATGCGGCGGCCTCGGCGCTGCGCCGGGCCCGGCTCCAGCCGGGCAGGCGCCAGTGGTTGTGGCGTTTGGCCAGCCACAGCAGGCTCAGGCCCAGCACCCCGCCGTGCAGGGCCAGTACAAACGGCAGCAGGGCCACCTTGCCCACGCTGATCCAGCTCTGGCCCAGGTTCAGCAGGTTGTAGTAGACGATGAAGCTGAACAGTGACAGCAGCAGGTTGCCGCTGCGCCCGGCGCGGGGGTTCACGCTGGCCACGGCGATGGCGATCACCACGAAGTTGAGCGCCGTCAGCGCCAGACCCAGCCGCCAGGCCAGTTCACCCTGGTTGGCCGGGGTGGGTTCGCGCAGCAGGGCCAGGGTGCTGCGTGCCTTGGGTGGGGTGGTTTCCTGTGGGCCGCTGGGCGAGGCGCCGACGATCACGCCGTATTCCTTGAACTCGCTGATCTTGACGGACCGGGCGCCGTTGGCGGCAGGGGCGTCCTGCAGGTTCTGGTCGATGCGCTGGCCGTTGTCGAGCAGCAGGAACTGGCCCTGCGGCCGGGTCTCGACGCGGCCGCTGCGCGCCGAGGTCATGGACTGCTTGCCGTTCTCGGTGCTGGAGATGAACACGTTGCGGCCGGTGCCGGCCTCGTCGGCGGCTTTTTCCACGAAGAACACGCGGTGGCCGGTGGCCGATTCCTGGAACTGGCCGGGCGCAACGCGCTGCAGGTCACCGCGCCGCTCGAAGCGCTCGCGCATTTCCTGCGTCTGCAGGTTCGACCAGGGCCAGACCAGCAGGGCCAGCGCCGCGATCACCCCCAGCACCGGCCAGGCGAAGTGCAGCAGCGGGGGCAGGAACGAGGCCAGGCCGCGCCCGCTGGAGAACCAGATCGCCATCTCGCTGTCGCGGTACATGCGCGAGAGCGTGCCCACGATGGCGATGAACAGGCTCAGCGTGAGGATGGTGGGCAGGTGCCCGAGCACGGTGTAGCCCAGCACCATCATCACCTGGGTCGGGTCGATGTTGCCCTTGGACGCCAGTCCCAGCGTGCGGATCAGCATCATGGTCATGACGATGATCAGCAGGGCCACGAAGGTGGCGCCGAAACTCCGGGCCAGCTCCTTGCGCAGGGAAGAATGGAATAACATTGATTCGAAGGAAAACACGGATTATGAACTTTGACCTCCAAGCCGGCCGCTGGGCCGACGCCGCCCGCCTGAAGACCGACGCCCTGGTGCTGCTGGTGGCCGAAAGCTTCGTGCCCGACGCCGATCCGCTGTCGGCGCTGGCGGCCGCTGCGCTCAAGGCCGGCGACCTCGAGGCCAAGCCCGGCCGGCTGCTGCAGGCCTACCGGCCCGAAGGCGTAGCGGCCGCGCGGGTGCTGCTGGCCGGGGTGGGCGACGGTTCGGCTCGCTCGGTGCGCCTGGCCGTGGCCACGGCCGTGGCCGCGCTCAAGGCCAGCCCGGTGCGCCAGCTGGCGCTGGCCAGCCACGCGGGCCTGAGCCCGGCCGCGCTGCGCGCCGCGGTGCTGGCCGCGGCCGAGGCCAGCTACGTCTACACCACCACCAAGTCCAAACCCGAGCCGCGCCGGCTTGAGGGCCTGCGCGTCGTGGTGCCGGCGGCCGAGCGCGCCGCGCTGGCCCCGGCCCTGGCCCAGGCCAGTGCCACCGTGGCCGGCGTGGAGCTGGCCAAGGAATGGGCCAACCGCCCGGCCAACCACGCCACACCCAGTGCCCTGGCCCAGGCCGCCCAGGCCCTGGCCAAGGCGCCGCGCCTGCACTGCGAGGTGCTGGGCCCGAAAGAGGTGGCCAAGCTCGGCATGGGTGCCTTCCAGGCCGTGGCGCGCGGTGCGGCCGAGCCGCTGCGCTTCATCGTGCTGCGCTACGAGGGGGCACCCAAGCGCGAGGCCCCGGTGGTGCTGGTGGGCAAGGGCATCACGTTCGACACCGGTGGCATTTCGATCAAGCCCGCGCCCGAGATGGACGAGATGAAGTACGACATGTGCGGCGCCGCCAGCGTGCTGGGCGTGTTCCGCGCGCTGGCCGAGCTCAAGCCCGTGGTCAATGTGGTCGGGCTGATCCCGAGCTGCGAGAACATGCCCGACGGCACCGCCGTCAAACCTGGTGACGTGGTCACCAGCATGAGCGGCCAGACCA
>CAZKDU010000146.1:0-5500 GCA_964551485.1 uncultured Burkholderiaceae bacterium | reverse complement strand
TCGATCGCCGGGCCCGAGGAGTCGATCGAGGTCACGTGGAACCGGCCCTCGGCCGTGCCGCCGGCGCGCAGGCCGGCCAGCGCCGCCACCGTGAAGCCACCGGTGTAGCTATAGCAGTTGAGCACACGCTCGAACTGGCGGCGCCGGGCGCAGTCGGCGAACTTCTTGCGGCTGTCGCGCTGGTCCAGGTAGAAACCGGTCTTGTGGCCCTCGGCGATGTTCAGCGTCAGGCGCCAGTCGTGCTCGCGCAGCGTCAGCTCGGTCGGGCCCTCGCCACGCAGCCAGCCAGCCACGGGCGCCAGGCCCTCGAGCGTGCGCACGCCCGAGTCGGAGCGCTCGTAGAGCCGGGTCAGACCGGTCTCGGCCAGCAGGGCGTCGGCCAGCGCGGCCTTCCAGCGCTCGGCCCCGCCCGAGAGGAACTGCGCCACCAGGGTGTCGCCATAGCGGTCCACGATCAGGCCGGGCAGGCCGTCGGCCTCGCCGTGAACCAGGCGCAGGCCGTCGCTCTGGATGTCGAACAGGGCGCGGGCCCGCAGGGCCCGTTGCACCGCCGCGGCAAAAAACGGCGCGTCGATGCGCGCGGTCTCGTCGAAGCTCCAGACCCGCGCACGGATCTTCGAAGTCGGGCTGAACGCGGCCCAGGCCAGGAACTGGCCATCGTGCGCCTCCACGCGCACGGTTTCACCCGGGTCGCCGCCGCCCTTGGCAATGGCGCTGTCGAAAATCCAGGGGTGGCGGCGCAGCAGCGAGCGCTCTTTGCCGGGCTTGAGTCGGATCGTTTTCATGGCCGCTATTGTCGCGGCTGGGCCGGGGCCCCAGCCACAGGCCCGCGCACCGCAACCCTCCCCTGCCCCGGTCTGGCCGCTCGACCCACGGCCTCTGTGGGAGACCGTGAACAGGCCCTCAGCCCTTGGCGCGCCGCGACGGCGGACTGCTGGGCGGCGACGCCGGCTCGGCAGCGGGCGCCACAGAGGTCCCTGGCGCTCCGGTGCCGCCTGGGGTGTCGGGCAGGCGCGCGCGCGGGTGGGCCGCGTCGTAGGCGCGCGCCAGGTGCTGGAAATCGAGCCGGGTATAGACCTGGGTGGTGGCGATGCTGGCATGGCCCAGCAGCTCCTGCACGGCGCGCAGGTCGCTGCTGGACTGCAGCACGTGGCTGGCGAACGAGTGGCGCAGCATGTGCGGGTGCACCGGCGCAGCCAGGCCGGCCTGCAGGCTGCGCCGGCGCAGGCGCTGCCAGACCGAGGCGGCGCTGAGCCGCGCGCCGCGCAAGCCCACGAACAGGGCGCGCGCGTCGGCCTCTGTGCCGTCCTGGGCCGCGGCTGCGACCCAGGCTTGGGCACCTGCGCCTGCACCGCCCTCAGGCCCGCGCGCGCGCCAGTCCAGCCAGGTGCGCAAGGCCGCCAGCGCGGCACGCCCCACCGGCACGCTGCGGCGCTTGCCGCCCTAGCCCAGCACATGGGCTTCGGCCGCCTCCAGGTCGACCCAGCCCTTGGCCTGGACGCTGGCCTGGGTATCGAGCTGCACCAGCTCCGAGACGCGCAGGCCGCAGCCGTAGAGCAGCTCGGTCAGGGCGGTGTCGCGCGCGGCCAGCCAGGGGTCGGTCTCGGGCGGCGGCACATGGCTGGCCAGGCGCACCGCGTCGTCCACGCTCAGGGCCTTGGGCAGGGGCCGGCCGACGCGTGGGGCGCGCACGTCCTGCACCGGGTTGGACGACACCAGGCGCTGGCGACCGAGCCAGGTGTAGAAGCTGCGCCAGACCGAGAGCACCAGGGCAATGCCGCGCGGGCTGCGACCGGCGCCGTGCAGCTGCGCCACCCAGCGCCGCACATGGGCCGGCAGCACCCCGGTCAGGGCCACACCGCCCGCCGCGGTGCGCGCCGCCAGGTCGTCCAGGTGCAGGGTGTAGAGGGCCTGGGTGCGCTCGGCCAGGCGCTTTTCGACCCGCACGTGCGCCAGGTAGCGCTCGATCAGCGGGTCGCGGCGGTCCATGGCGGGCGCTGCGCGCCGGTGCGCCGCCTAGTCGCGCAGCCGCGACAGCGCGGCGCTGGCCAACTCGGCGAGGCGCTCCAGGAAGTCGGTGCCCATGCCGCTGTGAAAGCGCTGCGGGTCGGGCGAGGCCAGCACCAGCATGCCGAAGGCCGGGCCGGGGCTGTTGATGGGGCCGGCGCGCAGCGGCAGCAGGGCCAGCGAGGCCACGCTGCCGGGGTCGGCCAGCCAGCCCACAGCCTCGAAGCCGGAGTTGAGCCCGCAGAACGGCGCGGTGAGCGAGGTCGCGAGCGAGCGCGCGTTCTCGCTCACGCCACCGACGAACGGGGCCTGGGCATAAGGCTCGGCCACGTCCCAGACGCGGATGGCGACCTGCGGCACCAGGAACTCCTCCTGCAGCTCGCGCGTGATCTGCTCGGGCAGGGCCTCGGGCTGGCGCGTCAGCAACAGGCCTCGCACCCAGCGCTGCAGCTTGTCGGAGATGACCACGTTCTCGTTGCCGTGGCGGATCATGTCCATGACGCGGTGCTCGAGCGCGCGGATCTTGTCGCGCAGCATCTCGGCCTGGCGCTCCTGCAGGCTGACCGCGCGCCCGCCGTGCGGGCTGGTCAGCTGCACCGTGGCCAGCAGCTCGGCGTGGCGCTCGAAGAAGCCCGGGGTGTGGGCCAGGAAGTTGGCGATCTCGTCTTCAGTGATGGGCGACATGGTGTTCGGGGTCGTCAGGAATGTCGATCTCGGCTTCAAACACGGTCTCGGCCGGGCCGGTCATGCGCACCGGGCTGGCGCCGCCGTCCCAGGCGATGGTGAGCAGGCCGCCGCGGGTGTGCACGTCCACCACCGGGTCGAGCAGGCCCAGGCGGATGCCGGCCACCACGGCAGCGCAGGCGCCGGTGCCGCAGGCCAGGGTTTCGCCCGACCCGCGCTCGTAGACACGCAGGCGCACCTGGCGCCGGCCCTGCACCTGCAGGAAGCCGGCGTTGACGCGGCGTGGGAAGCGCGCATGGCCCTCGATGCGCGGGCCCAACGTGGCCACCGGGGCCTGGTCCACGTCGTCCACCAGCAGCACCGCGTGGGGGTTGCCCATGGACACGATTGCTACCAAAAAAGGAGCGTCACCCTCAGAAAAATCAAGGGCCAGCGGCCATTTTTCCCATGAGCCCACGGGCACCGGGGCCAAGCCCGCGGTGTCGAACGGCAGGCGTTCGGGGGCGAACACCGGCGGCCCCATGTCCACGGTGACGCGGCCGTCGGCCTGCTGCTGCAGGCTCAGCACGCTGTTCATGGTGCGCACCCGCACCACGTCGCGGTCGGTCAGGCCGTGCTCGTGCACGTAGCGCACGAAGCAGCGCGCGCCGTTGCCGCAGTGCTCGACCTCGCCGCCGTCGGCGTTGTGGATCACGTACTCGAAGTCCACATCCGGGCTGGGCGCGGGCCGCACGGTGAGGATCTGGTCGGCCCCCACCCCGAAGTGGCGGTCGGCCAGCCAGCGGTAGTGCGCGGGCCGCAGGCCGAGCCGGCCGCGGGTCTCGTCCAGCACCACGAAATCGTTGCCGGCGCCCTGCATCTTGGTGAAGCGGATTCGCATGGCCGGCATTATGTGCCCGGCGACGCCCAGGCGACGGCAGGCCTGTGCATTTCCCCGCACAATGCCTGCCATGCCCCGCTCCAGCCAACTCCTGCATCCCCACCGAGAACCGGCGCCGCTGTGGTCGGCCGCCACCGTGCTGCTGCTGCGCGACGGCCCGCAGGGCCTGGAGGTGCTGATGACCCGGCGCTCGCTCAAGGCCAGCTTCGCGCCCGGGGCCTACGTGTTCCCGGGCGGCGGGGTGGACGCCGCCGACCACGCCGCCCACGCGCTGGCCGCGCGCCGTCCCACCCAGGGCGACGAGGCGCTGACCCAGGCCATCGCCGCCATCCGCGAGAGCTTCGAGGAGCTCGGCGTGCTGCTGGCGCGCCACCCCGACGGCCGCATGGCCGACGCCGCCGACATCGCCGCGCTGGACCGCGCCGCGCCGTTCGCGCCGCAATGCCAGGCACGCGGCCTGACGCTGGCCGCCGACGCCGTGTTCATGCTGGCGCGCTGGGTCACCGACCGCGACCTGCCGCGCCGCTTCGACGTGCCCTTTCTGGTGGCGCGCATGCCCGAAGGCCAGACCCCGGTGGCCGACGAGCACGAGCAGTTCGAGCCGCTCTGGGTGCAGCCGGCCGACGCTCTGGCCCGCCATGCGGCCGGGCAGTTCTTCATCATCTTCCCGACCATCCGCACGCTCGAGCGGCTGCAGGCCTTCGCCACGGCGGACGCCGTGCTGGCGGCCTGCGCGCCGCAGGGCGCCAGCGAGCAGCCGCTGTGGACCAGTTGCCCACGCGCCGGCCTGCTCGGCGGCAAGGAGCTGCGGGTCATGGAGCACGAGGCGCCGTTCGGCGAGCTGGCCCTGGTCTGCCCGGACGGCCAGATCGTGCACCCGCTGGACTGGCAGCACGAGCAGCCGGTGCCGCTGCTGAAGAACCTGCAGCGCCTGACCGCCGCCAACCCCGGCGTGATGACCGGCCCCGGCACCAACAGCTACCTGGTGGGCGAGCCGGCCACCGGTTACACAGTGATCGACCCCGGCCCGGCCGACCCCGAGCACCTGGAGCGGCTGTGGCGCGCCGCTGGCGGCGACATCCGCTTCATCGTCTGCACCCACTCGCACCCCGACCACTCGCCCGGCGCCCGGCCACTGCAGGCCCTGTGCGCCCGGCACCGGCCGCAGGCCGTGCCGCCCATCCTGGGCCTGCCCTCGGCCGCCACGGCGCGCGCAGCGAGCGCCTTCACACCCGACCGGACGCTCTCAGATTCAGAGCAGCTGGTGCTGGCAGGACAAGGGCTGGAGAGCGATGTCACCCACACGCTGGAGGTGATCCACACACCGGGCCACGCGGCCAACCACGTGTGCCTGCTGCTGCGCGAGGACGGCCTGCTGTTCAGCGGCGACCACATCCTCAACGGCAGCACCACCGTGATCGACCCGCCCGACGGCGACATGACTGCCTACCTGGACTCGCTGGACCGCCTGGCCCAGGCCTGCGCGGCGCACGGCGTGGGCTTCATCCTGCCCGCGCACGGCCACGTGCTGGGCGAGGCACCCACGGCCATTGCCCAGCTCAAGGCGCACCGCCTGCAGCGCGAAGCCAAGGTGCTGGCCGCCATGCAGGCCCGGCCCGACGGCAGCCTGGACGAGTGGGTGCGCCTGGTCTACGGCGACGTGCCCGAACGCCTCTGGCCCGTGGCCCAGCGCTCGCTGCTGGCCCACGTGCAGCGCCTGCAGGCCCTGGCCTGAGGCCGCAGCACACGCCCCGGGCCGGTCAGGCCCAGGCCCCAGCACACCGCGCCGGCCCAAGGGCCTGCGCGGCAAAAAGAAAGTGTGAAGTGCGCCGATAAGCCGGATTCTGTGCACCCGGGCCGTCTTGCGTTGGCCCGGGCGTGACCGCCATTACTCTGGGCCGCCTGTTGCCAGACGGCTCGGTGCTACCT
>CAZKDU010000145.1:1360-5540 GCA_964551485.1 uncultured Burkholderiaceae bacterium | reverse complement strand
TGCGCATGGACTTCGAAGACGTGATCCGCGAGCTCAACGAGGCCGGCTACGCCTTCGACAGCGCCTGGTTCGCACCGCACTTCGAGTTCCGCTTCCCGCTCGTCGGCGAGTTGAACCTGCGCGGCATGGCCCTGACGCTGCGCAACGCGCTCGAGCCCTGGCATGTGATGGGCGAGGAAGGCGCGGCCGGCGGTACCGTGCGCTATGTGGACTCCTCGCTCGAGCGCATCGAGCTGCGCGTCACCGGCTTCAACGAAAGCCGCTACGTGGTCACGGTCAACGGCCAGGCCCTGCCGCTGCAGCCCACCGGCACTGTGGGCGAGTTCGTGGCCGGCGTGCGCTACAAGGCCTGGGCCCCGCCTTCGGCCCTGCACCCCAGCATCGGCGTGCACGCACCGCTGACCTTCGACCTGGTGGACACTTGGAGCGGCCGCTCGCTGGGTGGCTGCCAGTACCACGTGGCACACCCGGGCGGGCGCAACTACACCACCTTCCCGGTCAACGCCTACGAGGCCGAAAGCCGGCGCCTGGCGCGTTTCTTCCAGATGGGCCACAGCCCGGGGCCGCTGGTGGTGCCGCCCGCCACCATCGGCGTGCCGGGCAGCCGCGAGTTCCCATTCACCCGCGACCTGCGGCATTGAGGCGGCGGCGTGGCCCGCGCACCGGGGCCGATGGGCCAGGCAGCCGTGGCGCGCCTCGGCCCGGGGCCACGGGCGGGCCACTGTGGCCCGGCCACCCAGGGGCGCACACGGCTCCTGGTGGGAGCGGCAAAGGACTGCGCCGCGCCACCCAGCCCGGCCGGCCACCGCTGGAAAACCCGCAGGTCCTGGACTGGTCAGCGTCAGCTTGGGAAAGTCACGTTGATGTGACAATTGCATGACACCGCCCCCTGACCCACCCCGCCCGCCCGTGGACACCCCCGCCCAGCCCCGCCCCGCCGACCGGCCCGCCCCAGACCTGGCGGCCCGACCGCCCGCCGAGCGCGTGGCGGCCCATGCGCCGCTGGCCGCGCCCGGGCATTTCGACGAGTTGCGGGGCTGCACCAGCGCCCCGGATACAGCTCAACCAAACCCTAAAGAGATCAAAGAAAATCCTTCCCTGACAAGCAGTTGGAAAGATTTCTTCGAGCATCTTGGCAACGGCGGTCTGAGCGAACTCGATCACCGCAAGGCGCTGCTGCAGCGCAAGATCCGTGACAACGGCGTCAGCTACAACGTCTATGCCGACGCCGCCAACCCACAGCGGCCCTGGTCACTCGACCTGTTTCCGCTGATCGTCTCGCCCGAGAGCTGGCAGCAGATCCAGACCGGCGTGCTGCAGCGCGTGCGCCTGCTCGAAGGGCTGATGGCCGACGTCTATGGCCCGCAGCAGTTGGTGGCGCGCGGCCTGCTGCCGCAGGCCCTGGTGCAGGGCCACCCCGGCTACCTGCGCGCCCTGCACGGCGTGGCGCCGGTGGGCGGCACCCACCTGCACATCGCCGCCTTCGACCTGGCACGCGGCCCCGATGGCCTGTGGTGGCTGGTGTCGCAGCGCACCCAGGCGCCCTCGGGACTCGGCTACCTGCTGGAAAACCGGCTGACCGTCTCGCGCCTGTTCCCCGAGGCTTTCGAGGCCATGCAGGTGCAGCGCCTGGCCGCCACCTACCGAGCGCTGGTGCAGAACCTCAAGCGCCTGAGCCCGGCCGGCGAGGACGCCCACATCGCCCTGCTCACGCCCGGCCCCTACAACGACACCTATTTCGAGCACGCCTACCTGGCGCGCTACCTGGGCCTGACCCTGGTCGAGGGCAGCGACCTGACAGTGCGCAACCAGCGCCTGTACCTCAAGACCCTGAAGGGCCTGCAGCCGGTGCACGGCCTGCTGCGCCGCCTGGACGACGCCTTCCTCGACCCACTGGAGTTGCGCGCCGACTCCACCCTGGGTGTACCCGGCCTGCTGCAGGCCATGCGCGCCGGCCACGTGCTGGTGGCCAATGCGCCGGGTGCGGCGTTTCTGGAGTCCAGCGCCCTGCTCGGCTTCCTGCCGGCCCTGGCCGAGGAACTGCTTGGCGAGACCCTGCAACTGCCGGCCCTGCCGACCTGGTGGTGCGGCGAACGCGCCGCCCTCGAAGAGGCCCTGCCGCGCCTGGCCGACAGCGTGGTGCGCTCCACCTACGGGGCCACCGCCAGCCATGGCGGCTTCGACACCGTGGTCGGGCGTTCGCTGTCGCGCCGCGAGCTCGACGAACTGGCCGGCCGCCTGCTGCGCCAGGGCGACCAGCACACCGTGCAGGCCTACCTGCCGCTGTCGCAGATGCCGACCTGGCAATCCCCGCCCACCGGGTTGGCGCTGCGCTCGGTCATGCTGCGTGTCTTCGCCATCGCCGACGGCCCGGGCTCCTGGCGCGTGCTGCCCGGTGGGCTGGCACGCATCGCCAGCGCCGACGCCGACATTGCCCTGATGCAGCGTGGTGGCAGCAGCGCCGACGTCTGGGTGCGCACCCACGGCGAGGTGGACCGCACCAGCCTGCTGCCTGGCACGCCGGCGACCCAGCAGGTGGCCACGCACCGCGAGCGCCTGGTCACCAGCCGCGCCGGCGAGAACCTGTTCTGGCTCGGCCGCTACAGCGAGCGCGCCGAGAACACCGCGCGCCTGGCGCGCCTGGCGCTGGACAGCCTGAACGGCGAGCACCAGGCCTCGCAGCCGCTGCTGGCCTGGCTCAGCAGCCTGGCCGTGACCCACAACCTGGTGCTGCCCGACGTGCCCTCGGCCAGCCAAGCGCGGCGCGTGTTCGAGCGCTCGCTGGTGGCCAGCCTGGCCGACACCCGCCACGCCACCAGCGTAGGCTACAACCTGCGCGCCCTGCGCCTGGCGGCCTCGGGCGTGCGCGAGCGCCTGTCACAAGACCATTGGAACGTCATCGTGCAGCTCGAGGACGATTTCTTCGCCCGTTGCCGTGCCCTGCCAAGCGCCGCCCACTCGCCCGAGGACGCGCTGCGCGTGCTGGAGGCCACCAACGCCGGGCTGGCCACCATCACCGGCGCCCAGGCCGACCGCATGACCCGCGACGACGGCTGGCGCCTGCTCAGCCTGGGCCGCCAGATCGAGCGGCTGGGCTTCTTCGCCAGCGCCCTGGCGGCCGGTTTCGAGACCGGCTCGGTGCACGATCACGGCGGCCACGAGACCATGCTCGCGCTGTTTGACAGCGCCATCACCTTCCACGGCCAGTACCAGCAGCGCCGCGACATCGGCGCCCTGCTCGACCTGCTGGTGCTCAGCCGCGAGAACCCGCGCTCGCTCGGCTGGATCACCCAGACCCTGCAGGGCCGCCTGGCCAAGCTGTGCGCCAACACGCCCGACACCCTCCCCGCCCCGGTGCTGCAGCTCGACGACCCAGCCACCTGGTCGCTCGACGCCTTGTGCACGCTCGACGCCGACGGCCGGCCCGGCGCGCTGCGGGCGCTGCTCGCGCAATGCAGCGACAGCGCCGCCGCGCTCTCCAACGCCCTCAGCGCCCGCTTCTTCACGCATTCCGGCGAAGCCGGCCGCAGCCTGGGGGTCTGACACCGATGCGCCTGCGCGTGCTGCACGAAACCCGCTACCAGTACAGCCCGGCCGTGGCCACGGCGCAGCACATGCTGCACCTGACGCCGCTGACCGGCCCGACCCAGCGCCTGCTCAGCCACCGCCTGGACATCGACCCCACGCCCAGCGAGCGCAGCGCGCTGCGCGACGTCCATGGCAACACCCGCACTTTCATCGCACTGCAGTCACCGCACAACAGCCTGTGTGTGCTGGCCGAGAGCGAGGTCGACACGCTGGACCCGGGACCAGGGCCCGAACCAGCCCTGGCCGAGCAGCCCTGGGAGGCGGCGCGCGAGCGGCTGCGCTACCGTGCCGGCGTGCCCTGCGAGCCGGCCGCCGAGTTTGTGTTCGCCTCGCCGCACGCACCTCGCCACGACGACTTCGCCGCCTACGCCCGGCCCAGCTTCCCGCCCGGCGCGCCGCTGCTGCCGGCGCTGCAGGACCTGATGGCACGCATCCACCGCGACTTTCGCTACGAGAGCCAGAGCACCGACGTGGGCACCCCCGCGCTGGAGGCCCTGGCCCAGCGCCGCGGCGTGTGCCAAGACTTCGCCCACATCATGATTGCCTGCGTGCGCGCCCTCCTGCGTTACGGCCTCGCGACCGCCGCCGTGCT
>CAZKDU010000145.1:0-1350 GCA_964551485.1 uncultured Burkholderiaceae bacterium | reverse complement strand
TGGGCCTGCCGGCGCGCTACGTCAGCGGCTACCTGCTGACCGAACCGCCACCGGGCCAGCCGCGCCTGGTGGGCAGCGACGCCTCACATGCCTGGGTCTCGGCCTACCTGCCCGGCGCCGAGCCCGGCCAGGGCGCCTGGTACGACCTGGACCCGACCAATGACCGCAGCGGCCCCGGCAGCCCCGGGCCCGACTACGTGGCCCTGGCCCTGGGCCGCGACTTCGCCGACGTGTCGCCGATGCGCGGCGTGATTCACGGCGGCGCCAACCACACCCTGGTGGTCGCGGTGACCGTGCTGCCGCTGGAGGGCCTGGCCCCTGCCGACGCGAACACCCCGGCCACGCCGAGCCTGACCATGCCCAGCCCGACCACACCCAGGCAGGCCGAGACGCTCCCACACACCACTGAAGCAGTGGCGCCGGCCCTGCCCGAAGCCAAGCCTGAACAGGCCAACCCGACTGCCCCCACCCGCGCCGCCACGCCGGCCCTGCCTACAATCGCAGGCTCGCCCAGCCCCTGAATGCCGGCCCACCGGATTGCTACCATATTGATAGCAATCTATCCATATCCGGCAAGGGATGACGGGCATTTTTACTACCCATCCAGCGAAAGTTTCAGCCATGAGCATCCAGGCCCGCCTTGCCGAACTCCAGATCACCTTGCCCCCGGTGGCTGTGCCCGCCGCGTCCTACCTGCCGTTCGTGCAGTCCGGCCACCTGGTGTTTCTGAGCGGCCACATCGCCAAGCGCGACGGCAAGCCCTGGGTTGGCCAGCTCGGCAAGACCATGGACACGGCCGAAGGCCAGGCCGCGGCGCGTGCCGTGGCCATCGACCTCATGGGCACGCTGCAGGCCGCCGTGGGCGACCTGGGGCGCGTCAAGCGCATCGTCAAGCTCATGGGCCTGGTCAACTCCACGCCCGAGTTCACCGAGCAGCACCTGGTGACCAACGGCGCCAGCGAGCTGATTGCCCAGGTCTTCGGTGCGGCCGGCACCCATGCGCGCAGCGCCTTCGGCGTGGCCCAGATCCCGCTGGGCGCGTGTGTGGAGATCGAGCTGATTGCCGAACTGCACGGTTGACCCGGGCCGTGCAGCCGCTGGGGCTCAGGCCGGCGCCGCGACCTTGAACACCGACACGCTGCGCACCAGCTGATCGGCCTGCTCGCGCAGGCTGTGCGCTGCGGCCGCGCTCTGCTCGACCAGGGCCGCGTTCTGCTGGGTCATCTGGTCGAGTTCACCCACTGCCTGGTTGACCTGGGCCAGCCCCTCGCTCTGGGACTGCGCCGCGGTGGTGATGGCGTGGATGGTCTCGCTCACGCTGCGCACCGACTGCACGATCTCGCCCATGCG